>NZ_ARZA01000065.1 GCF_000387765.1 Caldisalinibacter kiritimatiensis | reverse complement strand
ATTATTGGATGATTAATTTTGAAAAAGAAAAATTGCCAACTATTACTTGACAGTAACCTTTAAACAAACAAAATGGACATAATTACTATAAAGTGGTAAAATAACATGAGTACATCATAAAGAAGAAAAGGGGTAGTATAATGGATAAAATCATAATATATACAGATGGAGCCTGTTCAGGTAATCAAAATAATGAGAATAAAGGTGGATACGGTGCTGTATTAATATATAAAGATTATAGGAAAGAAATTTATGGTGGAGAGTTCAATACAACTAACAACAGAATGGAATTAAAGGCATGTATCGAAGCACTTAAAGCTCTTAAACGCAAGGATATACCTGTAGAAGTATATACAGATTCTGCTTATCTTTGTAATTGTATAAACCAAAAATGGTATGAAAAGTGGAGGAAAAATGGATGGAAAAATTCTAAAAAGGACCCAGTAGAAAATAAGGACATGTGGCAAGAGTTACTTGAATTAGTAGAAAGCTTTAAAAATATAAAGTTTTTTAAAGTAAAGGGACATGCAGGTATCGAATTAAACGAGTTAGCTGATGCGCTAGCTAATAAAGGAATGGACAGCTTACATGAAGAACAACTTTAATATAAATTAGGGTTGTTCTTTTTTTACAACATATAGGGAATTATAATAACCAAATTAAAGTAACACCTTTTAACATCAATATAACATATAGTAATAATAGTTTGGAGTATAATAACATTGTAACTTTTAGATTATTTTTTTATAAAGAACGTTATTATTATAGTATGTAGTGAATAAGAGAGGAGATTTTATGAGTAAAGATTTAAATAGTGAGTTAATTGCTGGTATTGATATAGGTTCACATTCTATAAAAATGAAGATAGCTGAAATTAATGAAAATGGGGAAATAAGAACATTAGATAACCTTAGAAGAACTGCTTCTTTGGGAAAAGATACATTTACCACAGGTAAAATTAGTTTTAAAACAGTTGATGAAATATGTGAAATTTTAAAGGGGTATAAACAGGTACTAAATGATTATAGAATTAAGCAGTATAGAGCTGTTGCTACAAGTGCTGTACGTGAAGCTACAAATAAAGATTATGTAGTAGACCAAATAAAATTGAAAACAGGACTACATATAGAGGTAATTACAAATTCAGAAGAAAAATATCTTACCTATAAGTCTATAAGAGATAATTTAAAGGATTATAAGAGATTTAGAAATGAGAGGACTTTAATAGTTGATGTGGGTTCGGGAAATACAGAAATGACTTCCTATAATAAGGGGAAATTACAATTTAGCCAAAGTATTAAATTAGGGGCTTTAAGGATAAGAGAGATATTAGCTAGCCTAGAAAGACGTACTTTACATTTTTCTAAAATATTAGAAGAGTATATTGAAAGTAATTTAGATACATTGAAGATATTTAGTACTCAAAAGTCTATTAAAAACTTTATTGCAGTAGGTGGGGAGATTTCAATAATTAGTAGAATATGCAATGAAACAAAGGATAAAGAAAAATCAAAATATATAGATAGAAATAAATTCATAGAGGTTTACAATGAACTAATGTATAAGCCATATCACCACATAATAAAAGAATATGATGTTCCAGAAAATCGAATTGAAATATTGATACCATCTTTGATTTTATTTAAAAAGTTTATTGATATGACAGATGCAAAGGGAATATATGTACCTTTGGTCTCACTAAGGGATGGGTTGATTTCAGACTTTGTAGATAAAAAATATAATACTAATAGGGACAAAAAATTCCGTGAAGATATAATATCATCGGCTATATACTTGGCAAAGCGATATAAGAGTGATATGAAACACGTGATGGATGTTATGGATAAGTCAATGATAATATTTGATAGATTAAAAGATATACATGGATTAGGAGAAAAAGAGAGATTTATGCTACAATTAGCAGCTATACTTCACGATATAGGTAAATATGTTAATTTAGTTGACCACTATGATAATTCATATGACATTATTTTAGCTTCTGATTTAATTGGAATGTCAGATAGACAGATGGAGATAATAGCTAATGTAGCTAGATATCATGGAGAAAAATTACCTAAATTTAAAGATAGGAATTATGATAAATTATCAGAAAAAGATAAACTTATAATATCAAAATTATCTGCTATGTTAAAGCTAGCAAATTCATTAGATATGAGTCATAAACAAAAGATATGGGATATTGATGTTAATACTGATGAAAAAATAGTCGTTATAACTGCTAGAACAAAAGAGGACGTACTGCTTGAAATATGGACTTTTGAAGCTAATAGTGACCTCTTCAAAGAGGTATTTGGAGTTGTACCAATACTAAAGATAGATAGGGTGATGTAGGATGAATAATGTAAACTTTGATGATGCTAAGTACTTCTTTAATAGAGAATTGAGTTGGTTAGAGTTTAATGATAGGGTACTTGAGGAAGCTATAGATGAAAATAACCCTTTATTTGAAAAATTAAAGTTTATTGCAATAACAAGTTCAAACCTTGATGAATTTTTTATGGTAAGAGTGGCTTCTTTAAAAGACCAGGTTACTGCAGAATATGATAAAAAAGACCCAGCAGGACTTACACCTAAAATGCAATTAAAAAGAATATCACAAAGAGTACATAAAATGGTAGAAGACCAGTATTGTATTTTAAATGAAAATTTAATACCAGAGCTAAAAAATAATGGTATTAACTTTGTGTATACAAATGATTTATCTGAAAAAGATAAAGAGTACTTAGAAAATTATTTTACTAATATAGTTTATCCTGTACTTACGCCAATGGCTGTAGACCCTAGTAGACCGTTTCCTTTAATTTTAAATAAGACATTAAACATAGGTGTGTTATTGAAAGGTGAGAATGAAGATAACGACTTGGTTTTTGCAACGGTTCAAGTTCCATCAGTGCTACCTAGAATAGTAGAAGTACCTACTATAGAAAATGGACATAAGAATTACATTTTTTTAGAAGAAGTAATAGATATGTATATTGAAAGACTCTTTCTAGGAAAAGAAATAATATGTTCTTATCCATATAGGATTACTAGAAATGCGGACTTGACAATACATGAAGAAGAAGCAGAGGACCTTTTAATAGAGATTGAGAAGTCATTAAAAAGAAGAAGATGGGGAGAGGCCATAAGATTAGAAGTATCTGCTGATATGGACGAAAGACTAGTAAACATATTACAGAACTCTTTAGAAATACATAAGGGTGAAATATATAAAATAAATGGCCCTATAGATTTAACTTTTATTTTTAAATTAATATCTGATGATGGGTACAGACATTTGAAATTCAACAAATATACTCCGCAGATACCAAAAGATTTATTAGGTGAAGAACATATATTTGAAGCTATATCTAAGAAGGATATATTTCTTCATCATCCTTATGAAAGTTTTGACCCAGTAGTAAATTTCGTTCAAAAAGCAGCAAAAGACCCGAATGTATTAGCTATTAAACAAACTTTATACAGGGTCAGTGGAGACTCACCAATAGTTAAGGCTTTAGCTGAAGCTGCAGACAAAGGAAAACAGGTCACAGTTTTAGTAGAGATTAAAGCTAGATTCGATGAAGAAAATAATATAATTTGGGCTAAACGCCTTGAAAAAGCTGGATGTCATGTAATATATGGATTGTTAGGTTTAAAGACTCATAGTAAGATAACTTTAGTAGTAAGGAAAGAAGGACACAAGATAAAAAGATATGTTCATCTAGGTACAGGTAACTACAATGATATTACTGCGAAGTTATATACAGATATGGGACTATTTACATGTAATGAATATTTTGGGTCTGATGCTTCTGTTGTATTTAATATGTTATCTGGGTATTCTGAACCACCTGAACTGTACAAGTTAAATGTAGCACCGTTAAATCTTAGAGAAAAGTTTATAGACCTTATAAATAACGAAATTGAGAATGCTAGAAGTGGAAAGAAAGCAAAAATTATAGCTAAAATGAATGCTTTAGTTGACCCAGGGATAATCAAGGCATTATATAAGGCGTCATCTGCAGGTGTAGAAATAGAGCTTATAGTAAGGGGAATATGTTGTTTAAGACCTGGAATTCCAGGGGTTAGTGAAAATATAACAGTAAGAAGTATAGTAGGCAGATTTTTAGAGCATAGTAGAATATATTATTTTTATAATGATGGAAGAGAAGAATTGTTTTTATCTAGTGCAGATTGGATGCCAAGAAATCTTAATAGAAGAGTTGAACTCTTATTTCCAATTGAAGACTTAAATGTAAAAAGAACAATTATATCGTCATTAAAAATAATGTTAAATGATACATCGAAGGCTAGAATACTTCAATCCGATGGATATTATATAAGAGCGGATAAAATGGGCAAGTTTAATTTGAATTCACAAGAATTTTTCTGTAAACTTGCAATGCAAGAAGTAGAAAATTATAATGAAGATAAAATGGACTTTATTTTTAAACCAATAAAAAAATAATATCTAGAAAGGAAAATTATATGTGTAGGAAATTAGCTATAATTGACTTAGGTTCAAATTCTATACGAGTTATTATTATGAGGATAAATAATGATGGTTCATATATTATGTTGGACCAAGCAAAGGAAATGGTGAGATTAAGTGAAGGAATGGGCAAAGAGCTTACTTTAAAATCAGAGCCAATTAATAGAACTATACACACATTAAAATTATTCAAAAAGTTGATTCAGTCACACAGCGTAGATGAAGTTCATTGCATAACTACAGCTGCTGTACGTAGGGCAAAAAATAGGTACGAATTTCTTAAAACAGTTAAGAAAGAGACAGGACTTGAATTTAGAGTGATTTCTGGAGAAAAAGAAGCATATTATGATTATTTAGGGGTAATAAACACCATTGATATTCAAGACTGTATCATGATTGATGTTGGCGGAGCTAGTACAGAAATTGCGTGGATAGAAAATAGATTGATAAAAGAGGTTATTAGCTTACCCTTTGGAGCAGTTATATTAACAGAGGATTTCTTAGATAAAGATATTATTACTAAAGATATGATTAAGAATTTAGAGAACTATATATTAGAGGAGTTTAATAATATTAAATGGTTAAAAAAGGCTAAGGGCTTACCTATAATTGGAGTTGGAGGTACTATTAGAACAATTGCCAAGGTAGACAAGAAAAAAATTAAATTTCCTCTTGTGAGTCTACATAATTATAAAATGAACATTGAAGAAGTATCTGAAGTATACAAAAAAGTTACTAGCACTAAATTAAAGGATAGAAAAAAAATACCTGGTGTAAGCAAAGATAGAGCAGATATTATAGCTGGAGGTATTGCTCCCGTAAAATGTTTAATAGAGTATCTAGAAAGCGAAAATTTAATAATAAGTGGTAATGGATTAAGGGAAGGAATATTCTTTGAAAACTATTTAAAAGACAGAGAATATAAAATAGTAGATGATGTTTTAATAAACAGTGTAGAAAACATATTAAAAAGATATGATACTAATTTAAAACACAGTTATCATGTTCAAAAACTTGCATTATCGTTATTTGACCAAACAAAAGAATTACATGCATTAGGAGAAAATGAAAGAAAATTATTGGCAGTAGGTGCACTTCTACATGACATAGGAATGTTTGTAGATTATTATAATCATCATAAGCATGGATTTTATTTAACATTAAACTCAAGGCCTTATGGACTTGAAAATAGAGAATTAGTAATATGTGCTTATTTAGTAGCGATGCATAGAGATAAATCCTTTAAAGAAAGCTGGAGAAATTATAAGATGCTTATAGATAAAGAAGATTATAATCTAATAAAAAAACTGAGTATTTTTATTAAGATGGCAGAAAAGCTTGATAGAAGTGAATATGGAAATATAAAAAATATAGATTGTAGTATAGATAAAAAAGCAGTTAATATAAAGCTTAATTCAACATATGACCCAGAGTTAGAAATAGTATCAGTTATGAAATTTGAGAAAGATTTTAAAAAGTTATTTGGTAAAAAAATGAATATATATAGAGCTTCATAAGAAAGCGGAGGGTAAAACCTCCGCTAATTATATGCTTATTGCCATTTGTTTAATTTTACTTTACAATAATAATTAGACAAATATAGCTTGTCTTATAAAATAAAAGAAATGAGTGAAGGTAGTGTTTGGATACGTAACACCTCATAAAGCAGAATTAAAAGTAAAAGAATATAATCTTTTTAAAGGATATTATTGTGGACTTTGTAAAGCATTAGGTAAAGAGTTTAATCAATTAGTCAGATTTGGACTTAATTACGATATTACTTTTCTTGGATTACTATTGTCATCATTGGATGAAAGAAAAGAAACTATCAGACCTGAAAATTGTATTGCTGCTCCTTTTAAAAAGAAACCGATAGTACAACCTAATAAGTATATTGAATATGCTGCTAATATTAGTGTAATCCTTTTTTATTTTAAGTTATTAGATGATTGGAAAGATGAAAAATCATTAAAAGCCTTAGTAGCTAGTACAGCGTACTTATTACCAGTATATAAGGCTAAAAAAGTATATAAAGATAAATATATCAGCATAAAAAGTGATTTAAAAAGGTTAACGGAATTAGAAAAGAAAAAATGTAAATCTATAGATGAAAGTGCAGATGCTTTTGCAAGGTTAATGGGAACTATTGCGGTTCCTAACTTTATTAAGGACGAAAAAACTTCTAGAGTTTTAAATTGGCTAGGGTATAATTTGGGCCGATGGATTTATATATTAGATGCTTTTAATGATATAGAAAAAGATATAAAGAAGAATAACTATAATCCGATATTACTTCAATATAACTATAAAAATAATGAGAGTGTTGGTCAATTTATAAACAGAGTTAAAGAGCCTATAGAATTTACATTAACATTTACTCTTGATAATATTGCTAAAAGTTATGAGTTACTAGATGTTAAACGAAACAGAAGTATAATCGAGAATATTATATATATGGGGACTAGACATAAAATGCAGCAGATATTATATAAAGGAGTTGTTAAAAATGAAAAATCCATATGAAGTATTAGGTGTTAGAGAAGGTGCTAGTGAAGAAGAAATAAGAGTGGCATATAAAAAGTTAGCTAGAAAATACCATCCAGACCAGTATTCAAATAATCCTTTAGCAGATTTAGCAGAGGAAAAAATGAAAGAAATAAATGAAGCGTATCATAAGCTTATAAAGAATAAAGATAGAGGGTTTAATCATAATAATGATTATAAAAGAAGTGAGGAATTTTATAAGAGTGGAGAAGTATTTAATAAGATACGTATGCTAATAGATAGGGGGAATATACAAGAGGCAGATAGAGTACTTAACAATATAGATAATATAAACAGAAATGGAGAATGGTATTTCTTAAAGGGGATTGTTCTTTTAAGGAAAGGTTGGTATGACCAAGGATATAATCATATAAAGTATGCTGTAGATTTGGATCCAACAAACACTGAATATCGTTCTACTCTTAATAATATTTCAATGAGAAATAGAACTTATAGAAATGTTGGAAGCAATATGGGATATGGAAGAAGAGACCCATCAGCATGTGAAGTATGTGAATGTTTAATATGTGCTGACTGTTGTTGTGAGTGTATGGGAGGAGATTTGATTTCTTGTTGTTAATAGGGGGCATAACTAATGAAGTATAAACATAATAGTGCAGCTAAAAAAATAGCTTTAGGAGGAATAATAACACTTCTTACTCTAAGTTGTTTATATTTAGTATCAATACTCCCTACTAATAAAATATTTTTCTTTTGGCTTAG
Source organism: Caldisalinibacter kiritimatiensis (assembly GCF_000387765.1). Lineage (NCBI taxonomy): Bacteria > Bacillati > Bacillota > Tissierellia > Tissierellales > Thermohalobacteraceae > Caldisalinibacter > Caldisalinibacter kiritimatiensis. Next base: position 43,383 of record NZ_ARZA01000065.1, on the reverse strand, counting down.
TACTATTTTTATTGCTTTTATAGTGATTGAAATAGGAGTTTCTACAGCTGTATTAAGCTTTTTTGCAGTTTCTATATTAGGATTTTTAATTATCCCCAACAAATTAGTATTACTGCCTTATACAATATATTTCGGTTATTATGGTGTTGTTAAATATTATATAGAGAAAATAAATAATTTGCTTTTAGAGTGGGTAATTAAGATTATACTATTTAACGTAGCTACATATGTTATTTTTTATATATCAAATAACATTTTGTTCAATAATATTATTGTTAAATTTGATATTAGATTGTTTATAGTAGTACTTCAAATTGGATTTTTAGTATATGATTATTTTTACAGCATAATGATTAAATATTATAAATTTAGATTAAGAAAATATTTATAATATACGGAAGCCTTTAAAAGGCTTCTTTTTTGTTTGACAGTAAAAGTTAAAGGGAAATTAAATGTTTTGTATAAATAAAAAAATAGTAGGAACTATTAATAATGTAAAAAATGTGTAATAAAAATTAATTATGGTACTTCTAATGAAATGGTTTATTGTAATAAATATAAAATTAGGAAATAATAATAAATACAGTTTTTCCATTAATTATTTAATGAGGTGATTAGATATGGAAAAAATAATAAAGAAAATAACTGAAATTGATAAAAAAGCTTTAAATATTAAAGAAGAAACAGAAAGAGTTTTAGAAGAAAATAAGAAGAAAATAGAGAAGACTTTAATGGAGATTGAAACTAAAGAGTTAAAAAAGGCTAAAGAGATTGGTGAAAAAGAGTATAATAAATTACTTGAAGAAGGAGAAAAAAGTGCCAATCAAATAATTAATGAAGGTAATAAATATATTAACAAATTAAATCAGATTTATGAAACAAAGCATACTGAGTTAAGTCAAAAAATATTAAAAAAATATTAAAGAAAGAATAACATAACAATTAATAAACTGAGGTGTTTTTTATGGGAAGTGTCCGTAGGTTTGCAGTTGTTAATACAAAGGTGAGAGCATTAAAGGGAAAGTTATTAACTAAAAAAGACTATAATCAACTTTTAAAGAAAAAGTCTGTTTCTAAGATTGCAGAATATTTAAAGGAGAATACAGCATATAGAGATGTTTTAAAGGATATAGATATTAGAGATATTCATAGAGGAAATTTAGAATTGTTACTTAAAAGATATATAGTTTTAACTTATGAAAAACTATTACATTATTTCACAGATGAATATAGAAGATTTTTTAGAATTATGTTTATGAGATATGAAATAGAGGACATTAAATTATACTTACGAGCACTGTCTAGAGGGGAGAATTTAAGGTATATAAGAGAATTAGTTTTGTATTCAGGGGTATATAGCACAATAAATCATGATAAAATAGTGAAATCTAAAAATATAGAGCATTTAGTTGAAAATCTTAAGGATACAGTGTATTATCAACTACTAGTACCTTTCTTAAATGAAAAGGGTCAAAAACAAGTATTCTATATGGAGATGAATTTAGATGGGTTTTATTTTAGACAACTTTATGAACAAGCTAGCAAATTAAACAAAACAGATGAAAGAGTTTTAAAGGACTCATTAGGTAAAAATATAGACCTCTTGAATTTAGAGTGGATATATAGAGGTTTGAAGTTTTATAAATTATCTCCTGAGGAACTGATAAACTATACTTTACTAGGTGGGAATTATTTAAGGTATAAGGATATCAAACAAATTTGCTACTCTAAAGATGAAGAAGAATTAAAAAAGAGAATGATTAATACCAAATATGGATTTTTATTTGATAATGAAGAAACTTTAGATTTGTTTATGGAGAGAAGAATACAGAGATACCTTTACTTTCAGTTTCTAGACTATTATAGGAGAAGTAAAATGAATATTATGCAGTCAATAGCATTCGTTCATTTATTAGAATATGAAATAAGAGATATTATATCTCTAACTGAAGCTATAAGATATGGATTGGACAGCAAAGAGACTAAAAAATATCTTATAAGGCGAATTGAAGGAAGTGATGCTTAAGATGGCTATCGAAAAAATGACAATGATGAATGTTGTGGGACGAATAGAAAATGTTAATGAGATAGCAAAAGAAATTATTTTGCTAGGTAATGTAGATATTATAAATGCTCTTAATGAGATAAGAGAAAGTCATTTTACTTTAAGTGTTGAAGAGGAAAACGTTGATGAAATAGTTGACATGTCAATGATACAAACTTTTGAAGAACAAATTAATTATGATGATGTAAAGAAAAAAATAGACACACTTAAAGAAATATACAAAGAAGATTTCATTATAAATAAAAAGTATATAGAAGAGCCTTATGATTTTTTAAAATGTATACCTAGGATAGAAGAGGTTTATAGTGAATTAATAAAACCATATAATGAGCTTAAGGAATTAGAAGAAGAATTAAAAAAGATAGACGAGTATAGAAAAAATTTTATTCATATGAAAGGGTTAGATATTGACGTAAAGGAGCTTATAGGTTTAAAATATTTTACTTTTTTTGTTGGTGTTTTATCTAAAGAAGATAGAATTAAGTTAAAGAAAAATTATGAAAATATTTCCGCTATTGTATTGCATACAGGAAGCAGTGATTCAGGTGAAGTATATTTAATTATAACACCTAAAGAGTTAGAAGCTGAGACTAATAGAATCTTACGTTCCTTGAACTTTAGAAAACTAGAATTACCCGAATACTATACAGGGACGCCAAAGGAAATTATACAGAAGTTTAAAAAAAGAGAGGAAGAGATAAAAAAGACTATTATAGATTTAAAGAAAAGGATGTCAGAATTAAAAGAAAAAAATGAAAACTTCATAAATAGATGTTGCACTAGACTTAGAATGGAAGAGAGAATAAAACAATTAAAAGAGCAGATGGTGTCTACAAACAATTTCTTTTATCTAACTGGTTGGGTACCTAGAAGTGATAAAGCACATATTAAAAACAAATTAAGCAAATATAAAGATTTATTAATAGTATACAAAAATGAGGAAGAAATAACTGACGGATTTAGACCACCAACGAAACTTAATAATCCTAAACTTTTTTCTCCTTTTGAATTTTTGGTCAAAATGTATGGAATACCTTCTTATAACGAATTAGACCCTACTATATTTTTAAGTTTAACTTATATGATTCTTTTTGGAGCTATGTTCGGAGATTCAGGTCAAGGATTTATTCTTTTTCTATTAGGCATAGCTATAAATAAAGGAAAAAATACTAATTTGATTGGTAAAATTTTAAGTCGTTTAGGAATAAGTTCTATGATATTTGGAGTTTTATATGGCTCAGTTTTTGGATTTGAGCACATTATTCCTGCTATTTTAATAAAGCCCTTTGAAAATATAAATACAATGCTTTTTAGTGCCATTGGTTTAGGAATATTCTTTTTTATTATTAGTTATGGTTATAGTATTGCTAATTCAATCAAGCAAAGGGATTTAAAAGAAGGAGCATTTGGTAGAAATGGTGTTGCGGGATTATTATTTTATGTGGTTCTATTATTGACAATAGGAAGTAATTTTATTGAAATAAAAATTATTTCAACAAGGATGGGTGTGATAATATTAGGTGCTTTAATGATAGTAATGACTGTAAAAGAGCCTTTGACAAATCTAATATTAAAAAAGCGTCCATTATATCATGAAACACCTTCAAATTATTACATTGAGAGTGGATTTGATACATTAGAAACTTTACTTAATATGTTGAGTAGTACAGTTTCTTTTATAAGAGTTGGAGCTTTTGCTTTGACACATGTAGGTTTATTTATTGCTTTCGAAACAATTGCTGAGCTACTAGGAAATACTACAGGAAGTATTTTGATTTTAATATTAGGTAATATAATAATTATCGGTCTCGAAGGTTTGATTGTGTCAATACAAGGTTTACGACTGGAATACTATGAACTCTTCAGCAAATACTATAACGGAGAAGGAGTAGAATTCAAGCCTATAAAATTGTAAACCTTCATAAATAAATATAAAAATATAGAAGGAGGAAAATGATGAAACTTATTATGACTACTACATTTATTTTAGTGTTACTTACCATAGGTTCAGGCTTTATGTTAATCTATAATGAATATAAAGCTAGCAAAAGTAAGCTAAAAAAGGTATTGGCTTGTAATTTGTTTATATTTATACCATTAATAATAGGAGCTTTCATAATTTTAATGCCAAAATTAACTTTTGCTGTACATTCTGGTGTTCAGCCAACATCAGCTTCAGGACTAGGTTTTATTGCAGCAGCTTTATCAACAGGTTTTGCTACTATTGGAGCAGGATATGCAGTGGGAGCTGTTGGTGCATCGGCTTTAGGAGCAGTTTCAGAAGACCCGAAAATTCTTGGGAAGACATTAATTTTTGTAGGATTAGCCGAAGGAATTGCAATATATGGTTTAATTGTATCCATATTGATACTTGGTAGGTTATAGGTGATACTATGAAGTCATTATTAATTAGTGACAATAGGGATACTCAATTAGGATTTAGACTGGCAGGCATTCCAGGTGTTATAGTACATGAGAAAGATGATATTTTAAGAGAACTGAATGAAGCATTAACTGATAAGGAAATAGGTATAATCATTGTGACTCAAAAAGTTCTTGAAAAAGCTAAAAAAGAAATAATGGGAATTAAAGCAAAAAACAAATTACCATTAGTAGTTGTAATTCCTGACAGACATGGATTTAATGAAGGTGATGACTTTATAACTAAGCATATTAGAGAATCTATCGGAATTAAAATCTAAGGTGGTTGTTATTGTGGTAACAGTAGAAGAAAAGTTAAATATATTTTCTAAATTAGTGTTTGAAAAAGTTAAAAATGAATGTGACATGAAATTGAAAATTATGAGAGATGAAAACAAGAAAATTATAGAAGATTACAAAGCTAAAAAAGAAAAAGAAGGTAAAGATATAATTGAAAAGAAAATAAAAAGTGGAGAACAGAAGAAAAAGCAATTAATTTCAAAAGCAAAAAATGAAACGAAAAGAAAAATATTAAGTAAGAAAAATGAATTACTAGATAAGTTAACTGACGAAGTAAAGGAAAAAGTAAAGCAATATACAGAACATAATGTATATGAAGAATTTTTGAACGAAACTTTAAATAAAATACTAATTGATTTTAAAAATGAAAATAAAATTGTTCTTTACATGACTGAAAATGATATTAATAAGTATAAAAGTAAAGTGATTAGTTTCTTTAATTATAAAAAATATAATGGTATTTTTGAAATTAAAGTTGATAAAGAAGATATAATCGGTGGTATTAGAGCTGTCAATGGTAAAAATACAGTACGTATAGATTTATCATTGTTAGCTATCATTAAAGACAATAAAAGATATATTGGACAAATACTTTTTCAAGAATTAGAAAAAGAGAGTGATTAAAATGAGTAAAAATAATGGCATTATCACCATGATAAATGGTCCAGTTATACAAGGTAAAAACATGGCTAATTTCAAGATGAGAGAAATGGTTATGGTTGGACAGAAAAAGCTAATAGGTGAAGTTATTTCACTTAGTGGAGATATTGGAACTATACAAGTTTATGAAGAAACTGAAGGGTTAAAGCTAAAGGAACCTATTGTATCAACAGGCAAACCTTTATCTTTAAAATTAGGGCCAGGTATGTTAAGTAACATGTATGATGGAATTCAAAGACCTTTGAAGAAAATAAACGAAATATCTAAAGATTTTATTGATGAAGGAATAGGTTTTATATCATTAGACCCAGAAAAAGAATGGGATGTTAAGTTTTTAGTTAAAAAAAATGACGATTTAAAACCAGGTCAAATATTTGGTGAGGTTAGAGAAACTTCTTTAATTGTACATAAACTTTTAGTTCCACCGTGGGTAAAAGGTAAAGTGGTAGATAAAAAAGATGACGGAAGATATAAAATAGAAGAGATTTTATTAAGCGTTGAAGATAGTAAAGGGAAAATACATGAGTTAAAGATGTATCAAGAATGGCCTGTAAGAAAATCAAGACCTGTTAAAGAGAGAAAGGCTATTAACATGCCACTGATTACAGGACAAAGAGTATTGGATATATTTTTTCCATTAGCAAAAGGAGGTACAGCAGCTATACCTGGAGGGTTTGGAACAGGTAAAACAATGACTCAACATCAATTAGCTAAGTGGTCAGATGCCGATATTATTGTTTATATAGGATGTGGAGAACGAGGTAATGAAATGACTGAGGTTCTTGAGGATTTTCCAGAATTAATAGACCCAAAAACAGATAAACCTATTATGGAAAGAACTATACTTATTGCGAACACTTCAAATATGCCTGTCGCTGCTAGAGAAGCGAGTATTTACACTGGTATTACTATGGCAGAATATTTTAGAGACATGGGATATCATGTAGCTATTATGGCTGATTCAACATCAAGATGGGCTGAAGCTCTAAGGGAGATATCTGGTAGACTTGAAGAAATGCCAGCAGAAGAAGGTTATCCTGCTTATTTACCTTCACGGCTTGCAGAGTTTTATGAAAGAGCAGGATACGTTACATCGTTAAATGGAGATGAGGGTTCTGTAACTATTATTGGAGCAGTTTCTCCGGCAGGTGGCGATTTTTCAGAACCGGTTACTGAGAATACTAAAAGATTTGTAAATGTTTTTTTAGCTTTGGACAGAGAGCTGGCCTATGCAAGACACTATCCAGCAATAAATTGGCTTACTAGTTATAGTGGATATATAAAGACATTAAGTGATTGGTATGATGATAATGTGGAAGAAGGAGTAATGAAATTAAGAGCCAAAATGCTCCATATATTGTACGAAGAAAATAAATTACAAGAGATTGTTTTACTCGTAGGGGAAGATGTTCTTCCAGATGACCAAAGGCTTATTTTAGAAATTTCAAAAGTATTGAGAATAGGTTTTTTACAGCAAAATGCTTTTCACAAAGAGGATACATATGTTCCGCTTAAAAAACAATATGAGATGTTAAAAGTTATAGATTATTTATATGAAAGAAGTTACAAAGCTGTTAAAGATGGTATACCTATATCTCAGGTTAAAAATGAAGAATTGTTTAATGACGTAATAAAAATGAAATATAATATTCCAAATGAAAATCTTGAAGGAATTGAAAAACTAAAAAATAGAATAAAGCAATATTACGATAAATTAGAAGAAAAGTATTCCCATTGATGAGGAAGTGATGATATGAATAAAGAATACTTAAGTCTAGAGAAGATAGAGGGCCCTTTGATTGTTGTATCAGATGTTGAAGGGGCATCTTATGGTGAGATAATTGATATAAAGGCTGAAGGGGAAAAAACAAAAAAAGGTAAGGTTATAAAGATTGAAAATGATAACGTTATAGCTCAAGTTTTTGAAAGTACATCAGGACTATCTGTAAACAATATATCTGTAAGATTTACTGGTAGACCTTTTGAAATTGCACTTTCTAAAGATATATTGGGTAGAACCTTTGATGGAATTGGTAGACCGATAGATGATGGGGGAGAAATTTACAGTAATAATATATATAATATCAATGGTCGACCTATAAATCCTGTTGCAAGAAGATATCCACGGAATTATATTCAAACGGGAGTTTCATCAATAGATGCACTGATGACTTTAATTAGAGGTCAAAAGTTACCTATTTTTTCTGGAAATGGTTTATCTCATAATGAACTAGCTTCACAGATTGTAAGACAGGCTAAAATAAGCTCTGAAGAAGATGAAGAGTTTGCAGTAGTGTTTGCGGCGGTTGGAGTTAAACATGATGATGCAGGATTTTTTAAAAAGTCCTTTGAAGAATCTGATGTAATGGAAAGGGTTGTTATGTTTATCAATCTTGCAGATGACCCTATAGTTGAAAGAATAAGTACACCTAGATGTGCGTTAACTGCAGCTGAATATTTGGCATTTGAAGAAAACATGCATATATTAGTTATTATTACGGATATGACAAGTTATTGTGAAGCATTAAGAGAGGTATCTTCAGCTAGAGAAGAAGTGCCTAGTAGAAAAGGATATCCAGGATATTTATATTCAGATTTGGCTTCAATTTATGAAAGAGCTGGTATGTTGAAAAATAAAAAAGGTTCTATAACATTACTACCTATATTGACTATGCCTAACGATGATATAACTCATCCTGTACCTGATTTAACAGGTTATATTACTGAAGGGCAGATAGTATTAGGTAGAGAACTCTTTCAAAAAAATATTTATCCACCAATAAACGTATTACCGTCACTATCTAGACTTATGAAGGATGGCATAGGCGAAGGATATACAAGAAAAGACCATCCGGATGTGGCTAATCAGCTTTTTTCATCTTATTCAAAAGTGCAGGAAGTTAGAGCATTGTCCCAAATTATTGGTGAGGATGATTTATCTGAAACAGATAAAAAGTATATGGAATTTGGTAGAGAATTTGAGAAAAAGTTTCTTACCCAGGATATAAATGAAAATAGAAATATAAATGAAACTTTAGATTTAGCATGGAATATTTTATCTATATTACCAAGTGGTGAGTTAGAAAGATTGTCTCCTGAGCTAATAAAGGAATATATAAATAGAAAATGAAAAGCAATTTACTTTTTATAATCTGAAAGGATGTATAATATGCCTGGAAACTCTACTCCGACAAAGGCAAATTTATTAAAATTAAGAAATTCTCTTGAGTTTTCAAAGAAAGGATTTGAGCTTTTAGATAAAAAGCGAACAGTTTTAATTAGAGAAATGATGGATTTAATAGATAAGGCTAAAGAAATTCAACGAAGAATTTCAGATAATTTTGAAGAAGCTTATAATGCATTGCAGATGGTAAATATAACTATGGGAATCAATAATGTAGAAGAACTTGCTATATCTATAATAAAAGAAAAGGATTATGATATTTTAACTAAAAGTATTATGGGGGTTGAGATACCTAAGGTTAAATTTGATAAAGTAAAACAAGATACACAGTATGGTTTTTTCAGAACTAATCCTGTTTTAGATATAGCAGTTAACAAGTTTTATGAAATAAAATATTTAACATATGAACTAGCGGAAGTAGAAAATTCAGTATATAAACTGGCTATGGAAATAAAGAAGACTCAAAAAAGGGCTAACGCTCTAGAAAAAATACAAATACCTAAGTATAAAGAGAAGATTAAATCTATTGAAGAAATTTTAGAGGAAAAAGAAAGAGAGGATTTTTTCAGGTTGAAAAAAGTTAAAAAGAAGAAGAAATAAAAACGAGGGATGTAACTCGTTTTTTCTTTATAATTATTGGTTATACATTTTTAATTTAAGGGGAAAAATATAAAAATGGAAGGAGGGTGGATATGCATAAATATACAAAATATGTTAATCCTTATTTAGGACAATTACTTGAAAAGATTAAGATGGATAAGTCATTTGTAAAGGGAGAAGAATGCTACTTATATGATGATAAAGGTAATAAATTTTTAGATTTTATAGCAGCTTATGGAGCATTGCCTTTTGGATATAATCCAAAGGAAATATGGGATACTATAAAGGAATTTAAGCTAAATAAAGAACCTAGTTTTATACAGCCTTCAGCACTTAATGCAGCAGGACAGCTAGCAGAAAAGCTTATTAAAATTGCACCTAAAGGTCTTAAATATGTGACTTTTACCAATAGTGGAGCAGAAACAGTTGAAGCAGCTATAAAGTTATGTCGCTCAGCAACAGGTAGGCTTGGTATACTGTCTACTAATAATAGTTTTCATGGTAAAACCCTAGGTGCTCTTTCTGCTACGGGTAAAGAGTTTTATCAAGCTAATTTTGGAGCACCGGCTAAAGATTTTAATTATGTACAGTATGGAAATTTAGATGAACTAGAAAAAGAACTATTAAGTAAATCAGATTATTATGCTGCTTTTATAATAGAGCCTATACAAGGCGAGGGTGGCATTATAGAACCACCAAAGGGATATTTAAAAGGTGCTAAAGAAATATGTGATAAGTATGGTGTAAAGCTAATTTTAGATGAGATACAAACAGGATTAGGTAGAACGGGAACAATGTTTGCGTGCGAAGAAGAAGGAGTAAATCCTGATGTTTTACTACTTGCTAAAGCACTTGGTGGAGGTATTATTCCAATAGGAGCATGTTTATGTAATGAAGAAGTTTATAATGAAGAATTTGCTAACAAACATTCTTCTACCTTTGCAGGAAATTCATTAGCTTGTAGAATAGGAATAAAGGTATTAGAAAAAATAGACGATAGCTTTTTAAACGACGTAAAAGAAAAAGGAAAAATATTAAAAGAAGAATTGATGAAGCTAAAACAAAAACATCCTAGCATTATTAAAGAAGTTAGAGGTAGAGGTTTAATGTTAGGTATAGAATTTAATACAGAAAGGGATACATATCCTCAAAGTTTGTTAGGTGTTATGGCAGAACAAGAGCTCTTAACTCCAATTATTTCTAGTTATCTACTAAATGTAGAAAAGTTGAGAGTTGCTCCTACATTAAATGGAGCAAATGTTATACGTATTGAACCCCCTTTAGTAATTACTAAAAATGAATGTAGTAGAGCTGTTGAAAGCATAGAGAGTATGCTGAAGGTATTAAGCCAAGGAAATACAGCTAAATTACTATCTCACTTAATAAATAAAGATATATCAATGGAAGATTTTAAAGCAGAAAAAAAATACAACAATAATGTAACACCTAGCAAAAAAGATGAAAGATTTGCTTTTTTAATACATCCAATTGGATTGAAGAATTATTCTGATTTTGATGAGAGTTTAGCTATATTTAACGAGAAAGATTTATCAGAACTTACAGAAAGATGGAACGATATGGTTAAGCCATTTGTTGCATCTAAAATGCGAATAACATCTAAAGTAGGTAAAACAGCATATGGTGAATTTATATGTGTACCTAGGACTGCTGAAGAATTAAAAAATATGCCTAAAGAACAGGCATTAGATGAATTAAAAGAAGCAATACATCTTGCTAAAGAAAGAGGGGCAAAAATAGTAGGCTTAGGTGCTTATACTTCAGTAGTTTCAGGAGGAGGATTATTTTTAAAAAATCAAGAAATACCACTAACGACAGGGAACAGTTATACAGTCGTATCGGCAGTTGAAGCTGTAACTCAAGCATTAAACAAACTAGGGATGAATTCGGATAGCTCTACAGCTGCTGTTATAGGTGCAACAGGGTCTATTGGAAGAGGAGTAGCAATGCTTCTTTCTGAATCTGTTTCAAAGCTAATTCTTGTAGGAAATCCTAAACATAAAGAATCAAGTGAAAAAAGATTATACAAAATTGCAGCTTATATATATAGGTATTTAGCTAAACGTATAGATAACGGTGATAGTATAAACTATTACATATACAATATATTAAAAAATTCTGAAGACTTTCCGAAAGCTAATGAGTCAATAAACAAGTTTGTAAGGTTTGCTAAAAAAATAAGTGCTAAGGATAGTCCTATAATAATAACTACTGAGCTTGATGACGCACTTTTAGATACTGATATCGTTGTAAGTGCTACAAATAATGTGGGTAAGTTAATAAAACCAGATAACTTAAAGTGTGGTGCAATTGTATGTGATTTATCTAGACCAAGAAATGTAAGTGAAGCAATTTTAGATATTAGGCCAGATGTTTTAGTTATTGATGGTGGTATTATAGAAGTTCCTGGTTTACCTTCTTTAGGGATAAATTTAGGATTTGATGAAGGTCTAGCATATGCTTGTATGTCTGAAACAATTATGTTAGCTTTAGAAGGACATTATAAACATACAAGCTTAGGAGCTTCGGGCATATCCATTGAAAATATATTGTTGACAAGAAAATTAGCTAATAAGCATGGGTTTAAACTAGCAGAATTTAGAAGCTTTGACAAACCTATTGAAAATGCAAGATGGGAAGTTGCTGTGACAACAAAAAATTGCTAATAAAAAACCTCAGATGTATTCGAATACATCTGAGGTTTCTATTTGAAGACAATTTAGGAATAATTATTTAATTAGTTTTAGTTCTATAGACATATTTTAAATTTGAATACAAATTAGTTTTAGTTTAAAATTAAATTACGAACTTATGTTCACAAACATTACAATAATAAAAGGAGGAAACGTAGCATGAGATTATCAAAGATTAAAGCTTTAGTTACAATTTTGCTCGTTTTAATGTCTATTATGTTAACTTCATGTACAAGTATTAACCAAGGAGACATAAGCACAAGTGGAAGTGCAAACGAAGTCAATGAGAATAATAATTTGATTGTTCATTTTATAGATGTTGGGCAAGCCGATAGTATTTTAATTGAGTTACCTAATGGAGAAACCTCCCTTATAGATGGAGGAAATAGACAGGATGCTGAGCTTGTAGTAAATTATATAAAAGACTTAAACATAAAGGAAATTGATTATTTAATAGCTACACATCCACATGAAGACCATATTGGAGGATTACCTGATGTGGTTAGGGAATTTAAAATTGGGAAAATATATATGCCTAGAAAGAGTTCTAATACTAAGATATACGAAAATTTATTAAAGGAAATTAAGAACAAAGGTCTTAAGATAACTACGGCAAGGGGAGGCCAAAAGATAATTGACGTAGATAAATTAAAATTTACTATTATTGCACCTAACTCAAAGAAATATGATGAAACTAATGAGTATTCTATAGTTAATAAACTTACATATAAAAATACATCGTTTTTATTTACAGGAGATGCAGAAAAAGACTCAGAAGATGAAATGTTAAAGTTAGGTTATGATTTATCAGCTGATGTATTAAAAGTAGGACATCATGGAGGAAGAACATCTACAAATGTTGAATTTTTAAAACGAGTAAATCCAAAATATGCTGTTATTTCTGCCGGAAAAGGTAATGATTATGGTCATCCGCATAAGGAAGTTATAGAAAGGTTACAGGATAGAAATATAGTTATATTTAGAACTGATGTACATGGAACTATCAAAGCTATTTCAGATGGAGATAATATAAAATTTAATAAAAATGTTAAGTCTGATAACTATCAAAATGAAGATGTAGTTAAAAATAATAATGATATATACTATATAGGAAACAAAAGGTCAAAGGTATATCATTCACCGTCATGTAAAAACTTACCTAAATTAGAGAACCGAATTATATTTAAGACTAAAGAAGAAGCTGAAAATAAAGGCTATAGACCCCATAAAACATGTGTAGATTAGAAAGGTGATAGTATCATGAAAGGTATAATAGACAGATTTGAAGAAGATATTGCTGTAATAGAGAGAGAAGATAATACAATGATAAATATAGAAAGAAGTAGATTACCAAAAGAAGCAGTTGAAGGAGACGTAATTATAATTAAAGATGATAGTATAATTATAGATAAACAAGAAACTACGAAAAGAAAGAAGAAAATAGATATATTAGAAAATGAATTATTTAAGTAATATTAAAGCACTTGAAGACAAATCTTCAAGTGCTTTAATATTACTTACGTACACGTAGTCTATTATGTACTTTTTTTACACCTTCAATCCCCATAGTTAATTCTTTTGCTAATTCAGATTCTCTTCTATTGTTAACATAACCTTTAAGAGTTACTCTATTATTTTTTACTTCTATATCTATATCCTTACTACTTAAGTTACTAGCACTTATTTGGTCTCTAACTCTATTATGGAGGGATACATCATCATATTCTTCTGCATTTAATATATTTGTATTATTGACTACATCTTTAACACCTCTTATCTGTGAAGCTAGGTTCATAGCAGTATGGGCGGTTTTTAGAGTATCTACATGCCCTATAAGATTTACAACTCCATCATTTACCTTTACACCGACGCTAGTTAAGTTAGAATCGTCACCTGTCTGATTTAATCTGTTTATTACTTCTTTTTCAATATGCTTATCTGTAATATTACTATCCATGCTTATAGTAATGTTATTTTCTACTTTTCTCACTCCGTCAATACTTCTAGCTACAGCACCAGCATATTTTTTTTCTGCTAGAACATCAACTAATCCAGATAATTCTACTACCCCATTACGAGTAGTTACATTTATATCCATAGCTGATGCCTCCATACGTGCATCTAAAATGCTTTTTATTTGTTCTGTAACTAAATCATCTTTAACTGCATTAACAGGACTTATATTCATATCTTTTTTATTCATAAAAAAACTCCTTCCTTTACGTATTAACTATAGTTTTTGTAACTATAAGAAAAAATATAAAAAAACATAGAATTTTTTAACTTATGTCAAAATAAAAAACATATTAGATGGGTTAGGATATTAAAACAAGCAAAAATATTAGAATATTGTAACAACTCGCAAAACTTATACATTTTTATTTATTTTTATGTTAAAATTTAATTACCTTAAAATAAGATAATAAAGGGGTGGGCACTTTGGAGGCATTAGGTAAAAAAAATAAAAGAAAGTCTATTCCATATTTAGATACTTTCATTTTTATTACACTAGTAGGGTTATTTTTTACTTATTTAGGTATGAAAATGGGCGTAAGTAATATGTTTTCAACTATATTAAACACTTCATATCAATTATTAATAGATACCGTCCTATATATCATGGCTATTGCTGTATTAGCAGGGGCTTTTGGAAAATTAGCTATGGAATTCGGTTTAGTACAGCTATTAAATAAAATCTTATCTCCTTTAATTAGACCTCTCTATAATATGCCTGGAGTTGCTTTTTTAGGTATAATAACTACTTATCTGTCAGATAATCCAGCAATAATTTCTTTGGCAAAAGATAAAGGATATTTAAGTTATTTTAAAAAGAATGAAGTACCATGCCTATGTAATTTAGGTACTGCTTTTGGTATGGGACTTATAGTGACTACTTTTATGATTGGCGTGGGAAAAGGTTTTTTTATAGAACCGATAATTGGTAATATAGGAGCAGTTATAGGCAGTATTGTGAGTGTTAGAATAATGTCATATAGAACAAAAAGGATTTTAGGAACTGAAGATAACACAAATAATGCAGAAGGATACAAAGAAGAGGTTGCTGTGTCAGTAATGGATAAAAGTGAAGGGAATTTCATGGAAAGATTCTTAACAGCATTTTTAGAAGGAGGTAAATTAGGAGTAGATATTGGACTTGGAATAATTCCTGGAGTATTGTTTATATGTACAATTATTATGGTACTGACATTTGGGCCTGCTGACCCTAGTGTTGGTTACCAAGGGTTAGCATATGAGGGAGTAGAACTATTACCCAAAATAGGTGAATGGCTATCTCCAATATTGAGACCTTTATTTGGATTCAAAAGTCCTGAAGCTATTGCTTTTCCAATAACTGCTTTGGGTTCAGTTGGAGCTTCTTTAAGTTTAGTACCTAAGTTTTTAGAAAGTGGTATAGCTACAGGTAATGAAATAGCTGTTTTTACTGCTATGGGTATGTGCTGGAGTGGTTTTTTAAGCACACATGTGGCTATGCTAGATGCATTAGGACATAGAAAATTAATATCTAAGGCTATAAGTAGTCATGTATTAGGAGGGATTGTAGCAGGAATATCAGCACATTATATATTACTATTATGGAATTTAATTTCTAATATATTATAATTAAAAAATATTAAAGTCTTTTTATATTGTGTCGATATAATATATGGAATATATTTCACTTTATTCTATATAACTAAAGAGGAGTTGAAGTATGAGGGGAAGAGCTAAACTTCTAATTATTACTTTGATTTTAGGATTTGGGCTAGGGATGATAACAACAAGCATTATAAACTTATTATATCCAACGGTCAAATATAAACAGTACACTGAAGAAGAAATAAAAGAGATGGCTAAAGAGTTAGGTATGGTTGAAATAAAAGATGTTAAAACATTGTATAAAAATCAAAATGATAGTGAAAAAGATGAAAAAGAAAGCAAAAATCTTAATAAGAATAAGGCAACTGATGAAAAAGCTAAAGAAGAGGAAAATAAGCAATATATAGTTTTTAGAATTGAAAAAGGAGAAGTAAGCGAAGGAATCATAGAAAGATTATATAGTAATAATATTATTAAAGATAAAGAAGAATTTAATCGGTTAGTCATTGAGAAGAATGCAGAGAAAAGATTTATATATGGGGTATATAAGTTAAAAAAGAATATGGATTGTGAGGAAGTACTAGATATACTTTGTGGATTTTAATTGGAAGCGATAAGGTGATAAGATTGAACTACAATGATAAATTAAGTAAAATAAAAGGGTTCATTTATAGTAAAGGTGTACATTTAGTGAAGGATATATATCCAACCGAAATTATCATTGACGAAAAAGTAAGGAAATATTGCAAACAAAATAAATGTGGAGAGTACGGCAATAATTTTATGTGCCCACCATTTGTAGGAAGTATAGAGGATTTTAGAGAAGAATTGAAAAAATATAAGCATGGACTAATTGTAATGATTAAAGATAGAATTGTTAATGGTAATGATGAAAATAGATATTATAATTCAGCTAAAAAGCTACATAATATATTATTGGAAGTTGAGAATGAATGTAAAAAAAATTATTTCAATAATGTTAAAGTTTTAATAGGAGGTAATTGTAGAATTTGCAATCCTTGTGTTGCTGCACTAGGTGAAGAAAAATGTAAATATCCAAAAAAAGCTAGACCTTCCTTAGAAGCAATGGGAATAGATGTAGTAAATACATGCAAACAAATAGGTATTGTAGTAGAATTTAAAACAGATGAGGTAATGTGGATAGGATTGGTGCTTTTATAAAATAAGCACCTTTTTTTTATCAAAATTATTATTGGTATTTGACAAAATATTCATATGGTGTATAATATAATTAGCAAATGCCAATAACTATAATGAAGATAAAAAATTTTTGTAGATAACTAATAAATGTTTTAATTTATTGTATTTTTAAACATTTATCATTACTTAATTCAACATTAAAAGGAGAGTGAAAAAAGTGAAAATATGTTTTACTAGTACAGGAGAAACTATGGAGAGTAAATTAGATCCTAGATTTGGAAGATGTAAGTATTTTATAATTTATGATACAGAAACAAAAGAGCATAAAACAGTAGAAAACTCAGGAGCTATTTCAGCTCATGGAGCTGGTGTATCAGCGGCACAGCAAGTTGAGGAAGCAGGAGTAGATGTAGTTATAACTGGTAAATTAGGACCTAATGCTATGAATATTTTATCAGCGGCTAATATTAATGGCTTTTCAGGTAACCAAGTATCTTTAGAAGAAAACCTAAAATTATATGAAGAAGGAAAGTTAGAGAAAATTACAAAACCAGGAAAAGCACATCATGGAATGTAAAAAATTATAAATATACAATAGAAAAAGGGGATGCTATATGTATATATCAGTATTAAGTGGAAAAGGTGGAACAGGAAAAACTACAATTTCAACTAATTTAGCATCATATTTAGCTCAAAAAGGCTATAAAACTAGATATTTAGATTTTGATGTAGAAGAGCCTAATGGTTTTATATTTTTAAAACCAGATGTGAGTGAAACAGAAGAAGTAAAGGTGAAAGTACCAAAAGTAGATGAAGATTTATGTAAACATTGTGGTGCATGTGCTAACCACTGTAATTTTAACGCTTTAGCTGTAACAAAACAAAAAGTTTTAGTATTCGAAAAGTTATGCCATAGTTGTGGCTTATGTAGTGTAGTTTGCCCTGTAGATGCAATTGAGGAAGTAGATAGAGAAATAGGTAAAATAGAGATAGGAAAGATGAATAATTTAGAAGCTATTAGAGGAGTATTAAATATAGGAGAACCTATGGGTATACCAATTATTAAGCAATTAAGAGAGCATGTATCTGATGATTATATAAATATTGTTGACTCTCCGCCAGGAAGTTCTTGTAGTGTTGTTAATTCGGTAGAAGATTCAGATTATTCAATTCTAGTAACTGAACCTACAGAATTTGGACTTCATGATTTAAGAATTGCAGTAGAAGTTATAAAACAGATGAATATACCTTTTGGAGTAGTAATAAATAAATCAGATGAAAATGATGATATAATAGAAGACTATTGTAAAGAAGAAGGATGCGAAATTCTAGGTAAAATACCGTTTTCTAAGGATATAGCATCTAAATATTCTAAGGGACAATTACTTTTCCATGAAAATGATAAAGTAGCAGAAGAAATGGATAAGATTGTTTCTAAAGTGTTAGGAGGGTCACAAAATGAAGCAAATAGTTGTTATTAGTGGTAAAGGAGGAACGGGAAAAACAACATTAACCTCTTCTTTAGTACACCTTGCTAAAAATAGACATATTGCAGATTGTGATGTTGAAGCACCGAATTTAAGTTTGATGTTAGAAAGTGAAACGATTAATAAAGAATTATATATTGGCGGTAAAGTGGCAAAAGTAGATGAGAATAAATGTGCAAGTTGTGGTTTGTGTAAAAAGACTTGTCGATTTGATGCTATAACAGAAGATTTTAAAGTAGATCCTTTAAAATGTGAAGGGTGTGGAGCATGTGAATATGTATGTCCTCATGATGCAATTACTATGATTGATGATGAAACAGGACATATATTTACTAGCAAGACTGATGGAGGCATATTTTCACATGCTGAACTAGCTATTGGTGCAGATGGAGCTGGTAAGGTAGTAACTGAAATAAGAAAAGCTGTAGCTCAAAGAGCGGATAAAGATGATTTGGTAATCATAGATGGCTCTCCTGGAATAGGTTGTGTAGTTATAGCATCTTTGACTGGCTGTGATATGGCAGTCGTAGTAACTGAGCCAACTCAGTCAGGACTTAGTGACTTGAAAAGAGTATTATCTTTAGTAGAGCATTTTAACATGAAGGCATATATAGTAATTAATAAATATGATATTAATGAGGAAAAAACGAAGGAAATAGAAGAATATTGTTCAGAAAATGGATTTGAAGTCATTGGAAAGGTTCCATTTGATTCTTCTGTAAATAAAGCAATTAAAGTTAATAAGCCGGTTGTAACGTTTGAAGATAGTGATGCTGGCGAAGAAATAAAAAATGTGTGGAATATCTTAAATGAAAAAATAAGGAGGTAAAAATTATATGAAAGTGGCCATTGCAGTTGATGGAAAAAGCGTTTCGCAACATTTTGGACATTGTGAAGGATTTAACTTCTATGAAGTAGAAAATAGTGAAGTTAAGAATAGTCATTTTGTTCCTAATCCAGGACATAGACCAGGATTTTTACCAAAGTATTTAGCTGAAAAAGGAATTAATGTAATTATAACTGGAGGTATGGGTAACACTGCACAAGTTCTATTTAAGCAAAATGGTATAGAAGTAATAACTGGTGCTACTGGTGAAGCTGACCTAGCTATGAACAGTTATTTAAGTGGAAACCTAGAATCTACTGACGAGGTTTGCGAAAGACATGAACATCATGGGGAATGTGGTGAATAATTACTAGTTGTTAATTAAGTAATCAAGCGGCTATATTTAGGCTGTCAGTAGGATGTCAGTTCTATTTATGGTCGCTTTTTTAAATAGATTTTAAATAAATATAGTACTATATAGGAGGAAAGATATGGTGCCAAATAAGATAGAGTATATTAAAGAAATTTTAGAAGGCGAAGGTTATAAAACAACTCACCAAAGAAAATTAATAATACAAGCTTTCCTCGATAATCCATCAAAACATTTTACTCCTGGTGAATTATATAGTTATTTAGAAGATAAAGGTAACTTTGTAGGTATTGCTACGGTATATAGAAACTTAAATCTTTTGACTAAGTTAGATATAATTGAAGAAGTAATTTCAGGAGATGAAAAATTATATGAATTGAAAATTTTTGCTAGAAAAAGTATTCATAGTCATTGTTATTGTTTAAACTGTGGTAATATTATAAATCATGCCGACCTTACTACATCTTTGAAGTTGATTTCATTGATTGATAAAATTGAAAATAAATATGATTTTAAGGTTGAAAAACTAGATATTATTTTTTATTGTCATTGTAAAAATTGTGAAACTAAAAAATAATATTTAGTTCTATCATAGTATTTTATTTAATAAATTTGTTTCAGAAGGAAAATAAGGCTTTATGTTGAAATATAATAATAAGGTTAAATAATTCTAGGGGGAAAGGGTAAGATTGTATGGAATCATACACTGATTTAGGTTGGCTATGTGTTTTACTAATAAAATATGAATACTGGTAGATGCTTAAGGGGAGTTATATGAAAGGCTTTAATGAAAAGGTAATAACTATTGTAAAGCATAATATTTCAGACGATTTTAAAATAATTCCAATTGGACATCATGAGTTAGGAAGACATCTTGTTTATTGTATAATAGATAGTAAAAATAATGAGTATATTCTGAAAATATATGGGAAAGCAGGAAGATGGTGCAATGAAATTACGGCTATAAAAAAATTAGATGATGTCGTTGTTTTACCCCAAATAGTAAATTATGGAAAGCTACAAGATGGTACTGAATGGATATTATCAAGAAAAATTCCTGGTTTTGTATTAAATGAGGTCTGGTCAAAACTTAGGCTTGAAGAGCGTGAAAGAATAGTTAAGGAAATGGGTGAATACTTAGGTAGAATCCATAAAAAGTCAACTTACAGTTACTATGGTCCATGGATTGAGTGTGCATCCAATGATTATAGGTTTCAGGATTATATAAAATTTAGAAAGTATAATGACGAAAAAATCTTTAAGCAAATTTTAACACAAAACCTACCACATGAGAAATTATTAAGAGTTGCTTATCGAGTATTAATAAGTTATTATGAAAAAATTAATGACAAAACCCTTCCTAGAATATGTCATAGAGATTTTTTAGGTAGAAATATAATCGTAAATAAATTCAATGATAAGTGGAGTGTACAGGGCATTATAGATTTTGAACACTGTCAACCCGATGACCCTTATATAGACCTATCTAGTATGTATCAAAGTGTTTTTATAGATTACCCTACCCTAGAATCCAGTTTCCTTAATGGTTATACTAAATATATGTATTTATCAAAAAACTTTGGAGATAAGCTAAAGTATTATTTGATAAATACAGGACTGCATATTTGTAGTTGGACATACCAATGTGCACCAAGTTATTACAAAAGAGGAATAAGATTATTGAAATTAATTCTTAAGGATTAAGTTATTATAAACAAAGTTATAAATTTACAAGGGGGAGTTTTTTGCTTGGCTATTGTAATGACTAAATTAGATTCGCTCATTAAAAAGAGAAATTATTTAATAAAAAAGCAAATTGTAATATTATTGATATGTATTATTGTGGGAATTTTAACTCCTAATATAATCAAGTATAGATTAGAATTACAAAATGGAAATTTTAGAAGCTTAGTAAGTAGCTATAGTGACCCAAGTCAATGGGATATAATAAGGAGTTTTTACGGTATTTCAATTTCCGTAGTATTTTGGTGGATTATTACACATAACATATCTTTGAAAATAAGAATAATAAACAACGGTATCAAAGGAGAGAAATCCACCATAAAAACATTAGAGCAATTGTCTAATGAATATTATATATATAATGATATAGTTATAAATACTAGGAAGGGTAAGAGTCAGATTGACCATGTTGTGATAGGACCCAATGGTGTTTTTGTCGTAGAAACAAAAAATCACAACGGTGAAATATTTGGTGCTGAAGAAGATAGCAAGTGGGTACAACATAAAACGGGCAGAAATGGAGGTACATATAATTCCTTTTTTTACAATCCTGCTAAACAAGTAAAAACTCATGTATATAGACTAAAGATAGGAATAATGGATGAATTAAAACTAAATCCTTGGATTCAGCCTATAGTAGTTTTTACAAATGATGATGTTGAATTAAATATAGATAGCAAGATAACTGCTGTATTAAAAGAAAACGATTTAATCAAATACATAAAAAGGTTTACCAATAGAGATAGCAAATTATCAAAAAGGAATATAGCACAAATAGTAAATTCAATAAATAAGATAATTACATAAGTTTAGATTTACATAAAAATCAGGGGAGTTGCTCCCCTGATTTTTTAATGGAGTTGCTAGCGAATTGCTATGCAACAATATGTCATTTAATCTTTTGGTTTTAAATTGATGGTCTAGTCAATATGTTTTAGCTAGTATTGTTAGTTAACTATAAAAATAGATTAATGATAGTTAAATCCGCCAAATAAGAAGAATACAACAAGTATTAAAAGTATAATCCAGAAATATCCGTAGTAACCCCTGAAGAATGAAGTGCTTTCAGTGTTTTCTTTGATTTCAGGTTCTTCAGGAATGATTTCAGGATTCACTTCGTTTTCCAAAGCAGGAATTCGTCTTCTCATGCAATTGCCTCCTTTAATTTAGTTTACAAAGTAAATTATTGATTACAAATCAATAAATCAGCTTAAAACTAAAAATATTCATTTAAATTTTTTATACTACATACTATGAGAATTATTTTTATGTGTTACAAGAGACAAAATCCTTTTACATAAAATAAGAGGGATAAGATATCCCTCAATACCAATATACTATTTATTCTTTTTTATTGAGCATCCACCACTGTCTATGATTTCACCTATTTTGCGGTAATTACCTTTAACATAGGATATAAGATTTGCTTTAGTCAAATCAACCTTATCATCTTCAAATAACTCTTCGTTTATATGAATAGCTACAATTTCTGCGATAAATATATGGTGAGAACCTAAATTTTCAACAAATTTAACCTTACATTCGAGATTTACCGGACATTCATCAATTAGTGGAGCATTGACAACATCTGCTTTTACTGGGGTTAAGTTAAGTTCTTCAAATTTATTAAAATTTCTACCAGAGTGAACACCGCAGTAATCTGTTTCATATACTAGTTTTTCGTCTGTCAAGTTGACTACGAATTCTTTAGTTTCCATTATCATGTCAAAGGAATGTCTTTGGGGTCTAACTGATATAGAAAGCATTGGAGGGTTAGAGCAAACTGTTCCAATCCAAGCTATAGTTATTATATTATTATCACCCTTTGAATTTGAACAAGTAATCATTGCAGCAGGAACAGGGTATAACATTGTAGTAGGATTAACTTTAACTTTTGCCATCTTTATACTCCTTTCGATATATTTGTATATATATTAGTATTCAAGTTTTATTGGTAAATCCCTTCAAAAGGAGGCAAATGTATGAGAAAATAAATATGTTCATTAAACTACATACCATTTATATATCCTCTCTAATTATTGGCATACTCATACATCTAGGTCCACCTCTACCACGCGATAACTCATAGGATGGTATTTCTAATACTTTAATCCCATTTTGTCTTAAAACTTGGTTAGTAACATAGTTTCTGTCATAGCAGACTACAACTCCAGGAGAGATTGCAAGTGTATTAGAGCCATCGCTCCATTGTTCTCTACCAGCGGCTATATAATCTCCACCTCCACACCTTATTAAGTTAACTTCAGATAAGTTAAGATATTTTTTTAATATATCAGATAACTTTGATTGTTCAAATTTAATATATAAATCGTTTTTATTAGATTTTCTAATACTATATACGTTTAAAGGCTTCTCAATACCGGGATGAATTGTAAATTGTTCATAGTCAACCATGGTAAATACAGTATCAAGATGCATGTATGCTCTTGTCCTAGGGATATCAAAAGCGAGAACTGTTTCAAAACTTTCATTGCTTTTAAATAATCGAGATGCTATTATTTCAATAGCTTCAGGAGTTGTCCTTTGACTAATACCTATTGCTAAGATTTTAGGGGATAAAACTAATATATCTCCACCTTCAATTGGAAATTCATAAGTTCTTTCATACCATTTAATAACTTCTTTGAACCTTGGATGATATTTGAATATGTAATGTGCAAACAAAGTTTCTCTTCTTCGAGTAGGAGTCGACATTACATTTAAAGAAATTCCTGAACCTATAGAAGCAAATGGGTCACGTTGAAAGTATAGGTTTGGTATAGGGTCTAAATAAAAAGGATACTCGACTTTTTCTCTAACCATATCAGCAAGACTTTTGTTTTTTAAAGAAGGAACAGCCTCAACCTTGATTCCGGAAATAAGAGTTCTAACTAGCTCAGTAGACGACATATTATTTAAATATTTCATTAATGTATTTCTAAGATTTTTAGAAGTAATTTTTACTTCGTTAAAGAAGTCGTATATAAAGCTTTTTCTTACTTTATTATCTATCAATGCTTCATTTATTAAATCGGTAAGATATAGTACTTCTACACCATTTTCAGTTAGAATCTTTGAAAATTTATCATGCTCTTTTTGTGCTTGTGTTAAATAAGCTATATCGTCAAATAAAAGCCTTTTCAGATATTTAGGGATAAGATTTTCAATCTCATTTCCTGGTCTATGAAGTAAAACAGTTTTTAGTTTTCCAATTTCATTATATACATGGATTCCTTTTGAATTATTCATATTAAAATCACCTACCAATACTTAAATTGTATTTATATTATTTTAATTACCGGACAAATATATTAGCAGGTATAAAAATTAATTTGAATATGTGAAAAATTTTATATAGAAAAATGAATACTATACAGGATTTGGGAATAAAAAATAGAAGTTAATATTAAGAATAAGAAAAGGAGGAATTCAATGACTTATATAAATGAATTAGATACACCATGTGTGATAATAGATTTAAATAAATTGAATAATAATATTAAAGACATGCAAAGGTTTGCATCCAAAAATAAAGTAACACTTCGGCCAATGATAAAGACGCACAAAATGCCTCAAATTGCTAATATGCAAATTAAAAATGGAGCTAAAGGTATAACATGTGCTAAAATTAGCGAAGCAGAAGTAATGGCTAAGGCTGGTATTAAGGATATTTTTATAGCATATGAAATAGTAACTGAGGATAAGATTAAAAGATTATTGAATTTAAGTAAAAAAGTAAAGTTATCAGTTGCAGTAGATAGTAAATATGGAGTTGATATGTTAAATAAGTATTTTAAGAAAGCAAATAACAATATTGATGTTTTAATTGAAATTAATACAGGACTAAATAGATGTGGTCTAAACAATTTAGATGAGATTTATAGTCTTGCTGAACATATCATGAATAGTTCTAATGTATATATTAAAGGTATATTTACCCATGCAGGTAATGTATATGGAGCAAAAGATAAAAATGAAGTAAATGACATCGGTAAATACGAGGGTAACTTTATTGTCAAGATCAAAGAATATTTAGAAACAAAGGGTATAAAAGTTGATACTGTAAGTACTGGTTCGACACCAACAGCTAAGATATCAGGTAAAATAAAAGGAGTAAATGAAATAAGGCCAGGAAATTATGTTTTTTATGATGCAATACAACACTCTTTAGGGGTAATAGATATAGGTAGTTGTTCTTTGTCTGTTTTAAGTACGGTAATAAGTAAACCAACAGAAAAAAGAGCAGTTATTGATGCTGGGAGTAAATCATTAGGACTAGATAAGGGAGCTCATGGTATTTCAAAAGTGAAAGGTTACGGTATAATTAAAAAATTTTCAGATATTACAATAGAAAGACTTTCTGAAGAGCATGGAATATTATCTTTAAAAAATTCAAAGATAAAAATAGGAGATAAAGTAGAAATTGTACCTAATCATGCATGTACAGTTGTTAATTTATTTGATTATGCATATCTTACTGATGGTGAGAAAATATTGGATATATTTAGAATAGAAGCAAGGGGAATGGTTAAATAATAAGTATATTTTTATTATTAACTTTACATACTACTTATATAAGATATTTTAAAATATTTACAAGGGAGTGTATGTATGAACAATCAGCCTAACTTTGAAGAAATAAAAGAAAGATTCAGAAAAGCTGATTTAGAAGAAAAAATCAGAATCTATACAACTACTCAAGGTCTTACTGTTGAGCAATTTAAAGAACTATTAAGGTTATTTCCAATTCAGCATTTGGATAAACTTGAAAAGGCGATGGCATCATAGAAACCCGATTTTTTTCGGGTTTTTTTATTTTTTTAAAAGTATAGTTATTATATATACTTTTAAATTTGTTTATTTAAGTGTAAAATAAGTGATGTACAAGTATAAACAAAAAAATTATTATATGTTAATATATATGAAGGAGGGGATATATTGGAAAATGCAATAATAGAATTTGCTGAAAATCTAGTTGTAAATAACTCAATTGGACTAATGATTTTTTTCTTTGTATCACAATCCTTACAAATTTTATTTCCTCCATACCCAGGTGATATGGTTTTAATATTAGAGGGATATTTATCGAGTTTAGGAAATCTACCAGTGATATTAATTATTATAAATGCTATTTGTGCTACTTTTTTATCGTCAATATTGCTATATCATATAGGAAAAAAGGAAAAAGAAAAAATTCTAGAATCTAAACTTATAAAGTGGTTGTTTAATGTAAAAATAGTTTCCAATTTGAGAACATTGTTTAGTAAATATGGTGCAGCAGCTATTATCATAAGTAAATTTATACCAGGTGTTTTTTCAATTACAGTTTTATGTGCTGGAATATTCCAAGTTAATAAAAAGTATGCATACTTTGCCATATTAATAATTACAACTATACATCATACTGTACTGATAATGTTAGGGAAAGTATTACAAGAAAATTGGAGAACAGTATTCTTGAAATTAAATACATATAATAAATATGTTATTGTTTTAGGTGTCCTGGGTATTATAATATATGGCAGTATGTATTTACTTAGAAAAAAATTGCTTAATTAAATTTTTAGGGGGACATGTAAAATGACAAAGAAAATAGTTATTATAATGCAAGTTTTATTTATTATAGCATTACCTATTGTATTAATATTTACAGATGTACAACTATCAACCTTTGATTTGGATTATTATCAAAAGAAATATGAGGAATATAATATTATGAGGAAAACAGGAATAGAAAAAGATGATTTGATGTATATAACAGAAGAATTATTAGATTATTTAAGAGGTGATAGAGAAGGTATAAAAATATGGGCAAATGTTAATGGGGAGAAAGAACAGATATTTGAAAGTAGAGAAATTGCTCATTTATATGATGTTAAAGAATTATTTTCAAAAGGCTTTCTTACAAGGAATATTTCTTTAGTAATACTTTTTTTATCTTTTATTTTTATAATTATATATAATAGAAAAAGTTTATATAAAACAGTTATTATATCTTGTTTAATACCATTGGGAATTATGCTAGTAATGGGTATTTTATTAGCTACTGATTTTTATAAGTATTTTACATATTTTCATTTGATACTATTTGACAATGATTTGTGGCTATTGGACCCAAAAACCGATATATTAATTCAGATGTATCCCTTAAGCTTTTTTAATAGTATTGCCTATAAAATTATTACTATGTTTTTAATTGAATTATTAGCAATACTTACATTTGGTTTAATACTTAAAACGAATAGATTTATTAAAAAATTAAATATAAATAGATAATAAAACAACCTCTTAATTTTAACTAATGTTATATTTTATCGATAAATGGACATTATTTTAATATAACGTTTGACAAATTGGGAGGTTTTCTTTATGGAAAAAAGAATTGAAATAAGTAGGCTCAATAAAAAAATACGAAAAGTGTTTAATAATAGAAAAATAAAAAGATATTATATTGAAGAAAATAAAAAAGGGAAAACATACATAGCTATTTTATTAGACGCTGTTTTAACAAGAATATTGATAACTATAATTTTTTTTGGATACTTTTTATATATGACAAAAGACCTTTTTTTTAGTTCGGTATTAACTTTACAATTCTTTATATTATTTAATCTGATAATATATAAAGTAAATGCCATAAAGCTTAAGAAAACTATTAAGCATATAAACGAAAAATTAGCTAAAGAGAAGATAACAAAAGATTTATTAAACAAGACTCCATATGAATTTATTGACTATATTAAAATGACTTTGGAAAAGTGTGCTATAGATGATATGAGGATTTTTCATCAAAATGATATAGATATACTAGGTAAACTTAATGAGCATACTGTTGGTATTAAGTGCTTTCAGTATACAGAGGATAATTATGTAGATATAAACGATATACGTGAATTTTTTCTTGGATTAAAAGAATTAGATATTGAGGAAGGTTTTGTTGTAACAACATCTTATTTTGAAGAAAGTGTAAAAGAATTTATTCCAAAGCTAGAAAGTCATGCTAAAATTCATTTAATAGACATAAATGAGTTTCTAAAGTTTATGAAAAAGGCAGAATTGTATCCTAGAG
The DNA here is from genome assembly GCF_000387765.1 of Caldisalinibacter kiritimatiensis. NCBI lineage: Bacteria > Bacillati > Bacillota > Tissierellia > Tissierellales > Thermohalobacteraceae > Caldisalinibacter > Caldisalinibacter kiritimatiensis. Next base: position 15,189 of record NZ_ARZA01000065.1, on the reverse strand, counting down.
AAAATGATATAAGACAGATAATATTAGATAAAATTGCTGAACGGAGAAGAAAACTAATAGAATATAGAAAGAAATTTTTATCTAAAGGACAGACAACTAAGTATATATTAATAGCAGTAATATTATACTTATGGGGGAGAATAACGCCCTATGAAAGATATTATAAAATTGTGGCTTATGTATTATTTGGATTAGGTATAATTTCATTAGGAAAATATTTTATTGAATTATTTACTTCTGGTAATCAGGAAGAGAACAATTATTCAAATTAACTTTACAATTAAATAATAATAGTATACAATTACCTTTGAATATCTTTCATAACAAGACGGAGGTGAAATAATGCCTAGTCCAATAAAAGTAAATACAAAGGCTCTTGTAGGTACTGCATTATTAGCTGCTATAAGTGTTGTTTTATTAGGTGCTGCTATTATGGTCCCTTTAGCAGGGCTTCCAGCTTTACGACTTAGTTTCTTCGAAATACCAATTATAATTGCTGGTATGTTATTTGGTCCTTTAGCTGGAGGGTTATGTGGTATTATAGCAGATTTACTAGGTTTTTTATTATTTCCTAAAGGTGCGTTTTTTCCTGGATTTACTTTGAGTGCAGCTTTATGGGGAGTAATACCTGGTATCATTTTTAAGTTTATGAAGTCTCAAAATAAGAAATTTAACTATAGTATTGTAAATGTAATAACAACATTAATTTTAGCAGCGGGAGTAATAAATATTCTTATTGCTAATGGAGTATTAAAATCACAAGATGGTACATTCTTTATTTATGACAGCAAATTAACGATACTGCATATTGCTTTATATCTAAGTGTAGTATTAGCGTTTATTATTGTGCCTATAATTGCAAGTAAAAAAGCGGTGATTGGCATTTATTCATTAGACAAGCTAAGCTTCATAGTTACAATTACTTATTTAATTATATCATTAGGACTTAATACTTATTGGTTATCTATAATGTTCAACAAAGGATTTATATATTTCTTGCCAGGAAGAATAATTGCAGGTTTAGTTGTTATACCTTTGCATTCCACTATATTATATATTCTGTCAAAGACATTTAAATATATTAAATAAAGGCTACTAGATTTAACTAGTAGCCTTAAAATTAGGAGGCGAACATGAAAAAGATATTAGCTATAATGGGGAGTCCTAGAAAAAACAAGAATACTGATATTCTTCTTCAAAAAGTAATAGAAGGAATTAAAATAAAAGATGTAGAAGTAAATAAGATAGATTTAAAAGATTTAAAGTTTTCACCATGTACTGCATGTGGATATTGTGAAAAGACAGGTAAATGCATTATTCAAGATGACATGCAATTACTTTATGAAGAATTTGATAAAAGTGATGGTATAATTGTTGCTTCACCGTTATATTTTAATACTGTCAGCAGTTTAGTTAAAATGATGATTGATAGATGCCAGATGTTTTGGGCAAGTAAATATATTTTGAATAATCCAAGTATAGATGTTGCTAAAGAAAGAATCGGAATGTTCATTTGTACTGGTGGTGCACCATATAGTCAAAATCAGTTTGATGCCTGCTTGCCCGTAATAGATTTATTTTTTAAAGCTATTAATACTAAGTATTGTTATAATTTATTAGTAGCTAATACAGATAAGGTGCCTGTATGGGAAAGAATTGATAAGCTTAATGAAGGTTACATAATGGGCGAGAACTACTTTTTAAAAAGGAGGTGAAATAATGGCTATAGCAGAGGTTACGGTAGTACCTTTAGGTACAGGGGATACAAGTTTAAGTAAATATGTAGCTAAATGTCATGAAGTTTTAGAGGAAAGCGATTTGAAATATATGTTAACTCCAATGGGAACTATTATAGAAGGAGATTTAGATAAAATCCTTTCTGTTGTAGCAAAAATGCATGAAGTGCCTTTTGGTGAGGGTGCAGAAAGGGTATCAACTCAAATAAAGATTGATGATAGAAGAGATAAAAAATCTAGTATGGAAGGAAAGATTAAATCAGTTGAGAGTAAACTAAACAGATAATAAAAAAGGGCGGGGTATCCGTCCTTTTAATAATGATATAATGAGTTTGGGAAGGGAGCGTGAATATTTATGCTTCGATTTTTAAGTGGTGGTGAATCCCATGGAAAATGTCTAGTAGGAATAATTGAGGGCTTACCATCTAATTTAGAAATTGATATAAACAAAATAAATAAAGAACTGAGTAGACGGCAAAAGGGCTACGGTAGAGGCGGAAGGATGAAGATAGAGAAAGATAAAGTTGAGATATTATCGGGAATAAGAGGTGGTAAGACTATAGGTAGTCCTGTATCATTGTTAATAAAAAATAGAGATTGGGAAAATTGGAAAGAAGTAATGAGTATAATAGATAATATAGATAATGATAAAAAGGTAAATAGTCCAAGACCAGGGCATGGTGATTTAGCAGGAGCTGTAAAATATAACCAAACTGACATTAGAAACATTTTAGAAAGGGCTAGTGCAAGAGAAACAGCTATGAGGGTTGCCATAGGAAGTATAGCTAAACAACTATTAAAGAAATTTGATATTTATATATATAGCCATGTTTTAGAAATAGGAAATGTTAGAATAAATGCTAGGAAAGTGTCAATAGAACAATTACAAAAAATTGATGAATCACCTTTAAGAGTAATTGACAAAGAAACAGAAAACAAAATTATAAAGAAAATTGATGAAGCAAAAAAGCAAGGAGATACACTGGGAGGGATATTTGAATTAATAGCAGTAAATGTTCCAATAGGACTTGGAAGCCATGTGAATTGGGATAGAAAACTAGATGGAATTATAGCACAAGCTATAATGAGCATACAGGGAATAAAGGGAGTAGAAATAGGGTTAGGTTTTGAAAGTAGTAGAACATTGGGTTCACAGGTACATGATGAAATATACTACAATGGCCAATATTATAGAAAAACTAATAATGCAGGGGGGATAGAAGCAGGTATTACAAATGGAAATAATATAGTAGTAAGAGCAGCTATGAAGCCAATTCCTACACTGTCAAGACCATTAGATAGCGTTGACATGATTACAAAACAGAATACAAAAGCACAGAAGGAAAGATCTGATGTATGTGCTGTACCTTCTGCAAGTATAGTAGGTGAAAATGTATTAGCATGGGTTTTAGCAAAGGAGTTCGTAAACAAATTTGGAGGAGATAGTATAGAAGAGATGTTGAGTAATTATAAAAGATATATACAATATGTAGATAAAAGGTGATGATATGAAAATACTAAATGTAGATTTAGATAATAGAGGATACGATATATACATAAGTAATGCAATAATAAATGACATAGAAAAGCATTTAAAACCAATAGTTAATAAAAGAAAAATTTTAATTATTACTGATAAAAATGTAGCAAAATATTATTTAGAGATAATACAAAAATGTTTTAAAAACTATGATTTTAGTTATGTAATTATAGAGCCTGGAGAAGTAAGTAAATCATTGAATACTTTAGAATATATTTATGCTAAAATGATAAAGCTTAACTGCGATAGACAGACCGTTGTAATAGGCTTTGGTGGAGGAGTTGTAGGTGACATAGCAGGTTTGTTAGCTGCAACATATATGAGGGGTATAGATTTTATTCAAATACCAACTTCTCTTTTGGCACAAGTAGACAGTAGTGTGGGTGGTAAAGTAGCAGTGAATTTTAATGGTATAAAGAACATTGTAGGGGCTTTTTATCAACCAAAAGCGGTAATTATAGATGTTAACTTACTTACTACTTTAGAAACTAAGGAATTTTATTCAGGATTAGGAGAAGTATTTAAGTATGGATTAATAAAAGACTTTGATTTTTTTAGATGGTTAGATGAAAATTTAAATCAAATAGTAAAGCTGAATAGTGAATATTTAATAAAAATAATATATAAATCTTTACTTATTAAAAAGGAAATAGTAGAGAAGGATGAGAGAGAAAATAATATAAGAAAAATATTAAATTTTGGTCATACTATTGGACATGGGATAGAAGCTTTAGGAAATCTTAGAACATACACTCATGGTCAAGCAATTACACTAGGGATGATTTTTGAAAGTAAATTAGCGAATAAATTAGGGTTAATAGACAATAAATACTATAATTACATAGTAAAAGTATTAAGTAGAATAAGAAAACCTGTTATTTTCACAGATAATCAAATAAATTATATACTTGAAATAATAAAGCATGATAAAAAGGCAAAGAACGGAATACCTACATTTGTGTTACCTGTAGGAAAAGGTAAAGTTGATGTTTTTAATAATATAGATGAAAAGGTAATAAGACAAGTATTAAGAGGTGGAGTATAGATGAAAATTACAGGCGGAAATGTAAAGTTAAGAGGTGAGATTACAGTACCAGGAGATAAATCTATTTCCCATAGAGCAGTTATGTTTGGAGCTATAGCTGAAGATGATACTATAATTAAGAACTTTTTAATGGGGAATGATTGTTTATCAACTGTGCAATGTTTCAGGGATTTAGGTGTAGAAATAGATATACAAGATAATATTGTAAAAGTTAAAGGTGTCGGTTTAAAAGGTTTAAAAAGACCTAAAAAGATTTTGAATGTTGGTAATTCAGGAACTACTATAAGACTTTTAAGTGGTATATTAGCAGGACAAAACTTTATATCTCATATAACAGGTGACGATTCAATTCAAAAAAGACCTATGGATAGAATAATAACACCTTTGAGAAAAATGGGAGCTAGTATTAAAGGAGTCGATGATAAATATGCACCATTACAAATAGAGCCAGCTGATAATCTAAAAGGTATAACTTACAGACAACCTGTTGCAAGTGCTCAAGTTAAGTCCTGTATAATGCTTGCTGGATTATATGCTGATGGGATAACACGTGTCATACAACCTAGCATTTCTAGAGATCACACTGAGCGAATGCTTAATTATTTTGAGTATGATGTAGTAATAAAAGGTAAGCATGTGATTCTAAACAAAACTACTAAGCTAAAAGGTAAAGAAATAATAGTACCTGGAGATATATCTTCTGCTGCATTTTTTATTGTTGGAGCCTTGATTCTTAAAGGCTCAAGAATTGTTATTAAGCAAGTAGGCTTAAATCCTACTAGAACAGGGGTTATAGATGCTTTAAAGAAAATGGGAGGTAATATCAAAATAGTTAATTATAGATTTGTAAATAATGAGCCTATTGGAGATATATTTGTCGAGTATTCTCAGTTAAAAGGTATTGAAATAAGTGGTGACTTGATACCTAGATTAATAGATGAGATACCAGTTTTAGCAGTAGCAGCTTCTGTGGCTGAGGGTACAACTATTATAAGGAATGCTGAAGAGCTGAAGGTAAAAGAAAGTAATAGAATTACAGCAGTAGTTAATGAACTAAAGAAAATGAATGTTGATATTGAGGAGTTGGATGACGGGATGATAATAAAGGGTTCTAAAAATATACAAACGGCTAATTTAGATACATATAAGGACCATAGAATAACAATGGCACTTACTATATTAGCATTGTATGCAAAGGGAGAATCAATTATAAATAACACAGAATCTGTTTCTATATCGTTTCCAAAGTTTTATGAAGTATTAGGTGAAATAATTACTTAGTAAAAATCAATTGAATTAACTCTATAATTATGGGAAAGTGTATAGATATTGAAAAGTAAATGTTAAAAATACAATTACTTATTTGATTTTTATACATAAAAGAATTATAATCTTATATGGAGATTTGTTAGAATCCAATATCGGCTATCTAACTAATTAATTTACTGTATAAAAAACAAATTGTAATTAAAATACAAAAGGAGGAATTGTAATGAAGTTACCTATTGCATTATCTAACAGACATATACATCTAAGTGAAGAGCATATAAAGGTTTTATTCGGTGAGGGATATGAATTAACAAAACTAAAAGATTTATCACAGCCAGGACAATATGCATGTGAAGAAAAAGTAGATATAGTTGGCCCTAAAGGAACTTTAAAAGGAGTTAGAGTTTTAGGACCAGCAAGGTCAAAAACTCAAGTTGAAATATCTCTAAGCGACGGATTCAAGCTAGGGGTAGTACCTCCTGTAAGAGATTCTGGAGACTTAGCAGGTAGTCCAGGAGCTAAAATAGTAGGACCAAAAGGTGAAGTAGAAATTGAGGAAGGTATTATTGCTGCAGCAAGACATATACATATGCACCCAGATGATGCTGAGAAGTTTGGTGTTAAGGACAAAGATAGAGTTAAAATAAAAGTAGAAGGAGAAAGAGGTCTAATTTTTGATAAAGTATTAGTTAGAGTAAGTCCAAAATATGCTTTAGAAATGCATGTTGACATTGAAGAAGGAAATGCAGCAGGTGTTAAAAACGGAATGATGGTTGAATTGATTAAATAGTTGGAGGTAAAGTATATGAAAAATATAGCATCAATCATAGACCATACAATACTTAAGCCAGATACAACAATAGAAACAGTAAAGAAAGTATGTGAAGAAGCTAAAGAGTACGGTTTTGCTTCAGTATGTGTTAATCCATATTATGTTAGTGATGTTAAAAAGCTATTAGAAGGGACAGATGTAAAAGTAACATCTGTTATAGGTTTTCCTTTAGGGTGTACGTTAAAGGAAGTCAAAGCTTTTGAAGCAAAAAAGGCTATTGAAGATGGTGCCGATGAGTTAGATATGGTAATAAATATTGGAGCTTTAAAAGATAAGAAATATGATGTTGTAAAAGAGGATATAAAAGCAGTTGTAGATGAAGCAGAGGGAAAAGCTATTGTAAAAGTTATTATTGAGGCTTGTCTATTAACAGACGATGAAAAGATAATGGCATGTAAATTAGCAAAGGAAGCTGGTGCTGATTTCGTTAAGACGTCTACAGGATTCAGTACAGGTGGTGCAACAGTTGAAGATATTAGATTAATGAGGGAAACTGTTGGAGAAAATGTAGGTGTAAAGGCATCTGGCGGAGTAAGAGATATAGAGAAAGCTAAAGTTATGATAGAAGCAGGAGCTACAAGAATAGGGGCTAGTTCTTCAGTGGCAATAGTTAAAGGAGAAGAGTCTGGAGATAGTGATTATTAAAAGTATGGTATAAAAAAGATGGAACCTTTAAGGCTCCATCTTTTTTTATTTATTATTATTTCTAAAAACTTTAGTATGTTTATTTAAGCTATTTGCTAATGAATTTAAATCATGTGCATTATTTGCAATTTCTTCGATAGCACTAAACTGTTGTTGAGATTTTATAATAGCGTCTTCGGTAGATACTGCAGTTTGACTTGCAGTTTCAGATATATGCTGAATTGTATATAAGATTTCATCTTTCTTATTATTTATTTCACCAATAGAGTTAGTGATAACCATTATTTTGTCTTTTATTTCATGTATTGAATCCATTATGACTTTAAAGGATTTTTTGGTATCATTGACAGCTACATTTTGTTCTTCAATAATTTCTTCAGTAGTGTCTACAAAACTTTCAACTTCTTTAGATTTTTCTTGTAGATTCCCTATGATTGACCTAATATTATTAGTTTCACTAGCTATTTCATCAGATAATTTTCTTATTTCATCAGCAACTACCGCGAATCCTTTACCAGCCTCTCCAGCTCTTGCAGCTTCTATAGCAGCATTAAGAGCTAATAAATTAGTTTGCTTTGATATATTAGTAATAGTATCAATAATTACTTGGATATTATTTACTGAGTCCATTAGTTCCTTTACTACACCATGAAATTTAATTGATATATCATAACTTTCTTGTGACTTGTCATCTAGAATGTTTACTTGTTTAAATCCATCTTCTGTTACTTTATTAGTTTTATTAAATGATTTTATGATTTCATCAGTATATTCATTTATTCTGTGAATATTGCTAGATAGGTCTTTTATCATTGTTTGCCCATTAGCAACGTCTTTTTCCTGCTCTTTAGCACCTAATGTTACTTTTTCTATAACTTCATAAACATGCTCCGTATAACGATAAGCATTACTTGAGATTTGATTTAAGTTTTCTGCTGAGCTTGTTACTTCAGTCGAGGTTGTAGTAATTTCTGCAATCAAAGTCCTTAATTGATTTAACATGTAATTAAAACTATCATTAAGTAACCCTATTTCTTTGCTTGTATGTAAATCTGCTTTAACATTTAAATCACCATCAGAAACTTTTTTCATTTGATTTGCTAATTTACTAATAGGTGTTATGATACTTCTAGTATATACAGCTGCAACTATTATACAAAGAATAAGTAAAACTATTACTATAAACATAATTGAATTTTGAATAGAGTTTATTGCTTTATCATAAACAGATTTTTCAATTTTAGAAACAGCATACCAATTTAAGTTATCTAATTTTCTTATCGCAGCGATATATTCCATATTATTATGTTTATAGGATTTAATTTCAAAACCAGATAACATACCTTTATTAATATTATCTATTGTTTCTTTTATAAAGTTATTTTCTAGCTTTGATAATATTTTATCTTTTTGATTATGATATAATATAGTTCCATTTTCATTGATTAAATATGTATAACTTTTGTCTTTTGTTTTCATTTCAGCAATAGGTAAAGTAAATCTATCTAAATCAAAGAATACTATTATAGAACCAACCATCCTAGAATTCTCTATAATAGGTTTTGCTACTGGAATAACTGGTCTATTAGTAGCCGCAGAAATAATAGGTTCACCTATACCTAAACTTTTTCCTTCTTTTAGTTGTTCAAAATAGTCTTTATTTGTTACAAATAGGATTCTATATTTATCTTTTTTTGTAGATTTATTACCAATTATATTTCCAAATTCGTCTGTTATAAATATAGTTTCATAAAGACCATGTGAATTTTTAACTGCATTATCTAAAGTTTGTTGTACTTTATGTAGCGTTGGAGAATTATTAGTAAAATCTCCGTTATATACTTCTTTTAATAACATATGAATGTCTGACTGTGCTGATAAACCTCTCAATACGCTATCGGTACTATTGATAGTAATTTCAACAATGTTCTTTATATTTTCAGTATGCGCATATTGCATATTTTTATTTGATTTTGCCATTTCTTTACCAACTTTATTAAATACTAATCCTCCAGTTAAAAGAAGAGGTAAAAGTGAAACTAGTATTAAAAGTATTACGATTTGCTTTCCAAGAGTTAACCTAGATAAACGAAAAAAATTCATGTTTTTTATGTTTAATATCGATGATTTTCTAAATTTGGGATTTGAAGAAATTTTTACTTTAATTAATTCTTTTAAGCTAGACTTACCTTTTGAAAGGTTTAATTTAGGCTTAGTCAGTTTAAAGTTTTTAAGGGCTTTAAACTTTCTGTCCCTATTAAAAAGTTTTTTGAAATTCATTATATCTCTCCTTTGTGTTGTGTAAATATTAAGTTAGCAAGATTATTTTGTCGATTAATAATACACATATATATTATAAATGATAAATATAAGGTAAACAAAGAGAACAGACATTAACAATGTTAAGCGGGTGTTAAAATTAAGTTAAGCCAAAGTAAAAAGTGATCAAAAACTAATTTTAGGACTTTAGTAGGATGAAATCTAGATGAATTGATAGTTTTGCACTGTGATTCGAATAAATATGTAAAAATATAAATAAATAAACAATAAATTGAGTATTGACAAATCTATAATTAATTATTATAATATCTAATAAATAAACCGAAAAAGCAAGAGAAGGCTTGCTTGGTGAAATGCATGTATAATTCTAAATTCTTAGCACAATGTATAAATATACATATACAATTATTATATATAGAATCAATAGCAATCCTATGATAGGGAGAGTAGATATAGTGATTGTTCCAGCGAGCTAGAGTTTGGTGTGAGTCTAGCACATAGCTATATTGAAGCGCACCCTTGAGGAGGTTTTCTGAACTAATAGTAGGAAAATTCGGTTTCCACCGTTAAAGGGATATGAGAGGGCATTTTTAGATTACTATGCCAATAAGAGTGGTAACGCGGGAAAAACTCTCGTCTCTTGAATAGAGGCGAGAGTTTTTTATATGTAATAGACTTTGGAGGTGGATACAAATGATAAGGCGGAATTGGGAAAATAAAACTAACTATTAAAACGAAATTAGATTACAGATTAAATTAATAATAAAAGAAGGAGGAAAAGTTATGTATAAAAATATAAAAGTTAAATTGATATCAACTGTATTATTAATTATAATATTATTTACACTTTACGGATGTACGAATAGTGGTGAAACTGCAAAACAGGAAATGACAAAACTTGAGGAAATCAAGGAAAAAGGGAAGATTGTGTTAGGGACATCAGCTGACTATCCGCCTTATGAATTTCATAAAGAAATAAATGGCAAGGATGAAATTGTAGGATTTGACATAGAGATAGCCAAGCAAATTGCTAAAGAACTAGGGGTAGAACTTGAAATTAAAGATATGAAATTTGATGGACTATTAGCTGCATTACAAATGAATAAGATAGATTTTATAGTAGCTGGAATGACACCAACTGAAGAAAGAAAAGAAAATGCAGATTTTTCAAAAACTTATTACGAAGCAGAACAGTGCTTATTAGTTAAAAAAGGAGATGGAAGTAAATATAAAGAAATAGACGATTTATCAGGTATTGAGGTTGGTGTACAAAAGTCTACTATACAAGAACAGTTAGCAAAAGAAAAGATAGAAGATGCCGAAATAAAAGCACTTAGTAAAATTACAAGTTTGGTTCTAGAGCTTAAAAATAACAAAGTTGATGGTATTGTATTAGTTAAACCTGTTGCAGAGGCTTATGCTAAAGCAAATAAGGACCTAGAAGTTGCTGAGGTGTCATTAGGTAAGGAAGATGGTGTCGCAATAGCAGTAAAAAAAGGAAACACTGAATTAATGAATGCAATTAACAAAACAATTGATAAATTAATGAAAGAAGGTAAAATTAGTCAGTTTATAAATGAAGCTACACATTTGTCTGAAGAAGACTAAAGTAGTAAATTAAGGATAAGATAAAACTTAGAATCCCCCTTAGTGTTTATATATAAGCAGCGGCCATTTAATTTAATAGGCTGCTTGCTTAGTACATATCTTAAACAAAAGATAAATTAGGAGGGAAAGTTAGATGGATTTTAGCTTTTTAAGTGACTACTATATGTTTTTTATAAATGGAGCTAAAACTACTTTATCATTATCTATATTTACAATATTTTTAGGCGTTATACTGGGAATTATAATTGTATTAATGCGTATATCAAATAATATATTTTTTAGAGGTTTTGCTGCCTCATATATCGAATTTATAAGGGGGACACCAGTTTTAGTACAATTGTTTATAGTATATTATGGATTACCTATGATAGGTATTGAGTTTCCGGAAATTCCTGCATTAGGAAGTAGCTTTCCAGATTTTATGGCAGGAATAGTAGCCTTATCAATTAATAGTGGTGCTTATGTAGCAGAAATAATTCGTGCTGGAATTCAAGCTATAGATAAAGGACAAATGGAAGCATCACGTTCACTGGGTATGACTTATGGAATGGCTATGAAAAATATAATATTACCACAAGCATTTAAAAATATTTTACCAGCTTTAGGTAATGAGTTTATCACTATAATAAAAGAATCAGCTATTGTATCGATAATAGGTATACAAGATTTAATGTATAACGCTGATACAGTTAGTGGTAATATTTATAAGCCCTTTGAGCCTTTAGTTATAGTTGCAATAATATACTTTATTATGACGTTTACACTATCAAGAGCAGTTAGTTATACAGAAAGGAGATTGAAGACTAGTGATTAAGGTAGAAAATCTCAATAAAAAATTTAAAAATCTACATGTATTAAAGGATATTGAGCTAAGAATAGAAAAAGGAGAAGTTGTAGTTATTGTTGGTCCAAGTGGGTCAGGAAAAAGTACATTTTTAAGATGTTTAAATAGATTAGAGGAGATAGATAGTGGAGAAATAATATTTGAAGGTAAATCCATTACAGATGATAAGAATGATGTAAATAAATTAAGAGAGAAAATAGGTATGGTATTTCAGCAATTTAATTTATTTCCTCATATGACTGTTTTAGAAAATATTACGTTAGCTCCTATAAAGGTTAAAAAAATGAATAAAAATGAAGCTGAAAAAGTAGCACTTAAATTACTAGACAGAGTTGGACTAAAAGAAAAAGCCAATGCATATCCTAGTCAACTCTCGGGGGGACAAAAGCAAAGGATTGCAATTGCTAGAGCTTTAGCGATGTCTCCCGATGTTATGCTATTTGATGAGCCTACTTCTGCTTTAGACCCTGAAATGGTAGGAGAGGTATTAGAAGTTATGAAACAATTAGCTGCTGAAGGAATGACTATGATTGTTGTAACACACGAGATGGGGTTTGCCAAAGAAGTCGGTAGTAGAGTTATATTTATGGACAATGGTAAAATTATAGAACAAGGAACACCTAAGGAAGTATTTGATGCTCCTAAGCATCCAAGAACAAAAGAATTTCTTAGGAAGGTACTGTAATAAAAAATCCCCTCCAATTTAAGGAGGGGATTAAAACTTTAAACATTAAATCTAAATATAACTACATCTCCATCTTCCATTACATAATCTTTTCCTTCTAATCTTACTAATCCTTTCTCTTTTGCAGCAGTCATACTTCCACATTCATTTAAATCTTTAAAGTTTATAACCTCTGCTCTAATGAATCCTTTTTCCATATCTGAGTGTATTTTTCCAGCAGCCTGTGGAGCTTTAGTTCCTTTTTTGATAGTCCATGCACGAGACTCTTTAGGTCCTGCTGTTAAGAAAGAAATAAGTCCTAACAACTTATAACTAGCTTTAATTAGCTTATCTAAGCCAGATTCTTTTAAACCTAATTCTTGTAAGAATTCTTTCTTCTCTTCTTCATCTAATTCAGCAATTTCAGATTCGATTTTACCACAAATGGCTATTACTTCTGAATTTTCTTGTTTTGCATACTCTTTAACTTTTTGAACATATTTATTTTCATCTTCATTATTTAGATATTCTTCTGATATATTAGTAGCATAAAGAACAGGTTTGTTTGATAAAAGGTTTAGGCTTTTTACAAATTTTTGTTCTTCTTCATTAAAATCTAAAACTCTTGCTGATTTACCAGCCTCAAGAACTTCTTTAATTTTGTTTAAAATGTCTAATTCTTTTTGATATGATTTATCTCCTTTTAATAGTTTTTGTGTTTTGGTGATTCGTTTATTAATTATTTCTAAATCCGATAAAATAAGTTCTAAATTGATTATTTCAATATCCCTTATTGGGTCGATGTTACCTTCAACATGAGTGATATTTTCATCTTCAAAGCATCTTACAACATGAACTATAGCTTCAACCTCTCTGATGTGAGATAAGAATTTATTACCTAATCCTTCACCTTTACTAGCACCCTTTACTAAGCCTGCTATATCAAAGAACTCTATTGCTGTAGGTATTTTCTTTTTAGAGTTAAACATTTCTTCTAAAACATCTAAACGCTCATCTGGTACTGATACAACGCCAACATTTGGTTCTATTGTACAGAATGGATAATTAGCTGATTCTGCACCAGCGGAAGTAATAGCGTTAAATAATGTACTTTTACCTACGTTTGGTAATCCTACTATACCTAACTTCATTTATATCTTCCTTTCGATTTTATATTCTGTCTATAACAGTGTAAATTATACACTAACAATGATATAACTTCAACAAAAAAGATAAAGAAAGATAGATGTTATAAAGGTATTGAGCAGGTTAATTCTACATTGATAGAAAATTTTTTAACCATTACAAAAATAGGGAGGAATACTTATATGAGTATAGAAATGTATAGTCAGAGATTTTGTTAATCGTATTAAGTTATAATAAAATTCAACCTACTAAAAGGAAGAAGGTGTTCATCATGAACAAAGAAGAAAGATTTTCATTTTACTCTCATTTTTTTGGTTTTATATTGGCTATTATTGGTTTAATAAATTTAGTTTATATAGCAGATGGGTTTTCTTTAAAAATTGTATCAATAGTTTATGGAGTATCAGTTATGTTGTTATTCTTGGCTAGTTCTCTTTATCATGTAAATAAAAAATATGATGGAGAGATATCAATTTGGAGAAAGTTAGACCATATAGCTATATTTATAATGATAGCAGGAACATATACACCAGTCTGTTATATATATTTAACTGGGTATTGGAAATGGAGTATTATTATTGTACAGTGGACACTTGTTTTTGGTGGTTTATTTTTTAAGTTTTTTTACTTAAATGCTCCTCGTTATTTATATACCATAATATATATAACAATGGGATGGATGGGTATTGTACCTATAACAAAGCTTATAAATTCTATGTCTAGTATTGAATTATTATATCTCTTTGGGGGTGGAATATCATATACTATTGGTGCTATTTTTTATATTTTAAAGAAACCACAAATTAGTGATAACTTTGGTTTTCACGAAATTTTTCATTTATTCATTTTAGTTGGAGCGTTTTTTCACTATTTATTAGTTTATTCAGCAGTTTTTAGATGATTATGCACTAAACATTATCATTATTTTCACTAATGTCAATTTTAGGATTAATTTTATCATCATATTTATCAATATATATTTTATTATTTTCATCTAAAGTAGCATAATGGACTTCACTAATTCGTCTTATACCGAAGGGTTTTAGCATTCGCATTAAATCTTTACCAGAAAGCTTTCTTTCTCTAAGATTTTCATAAATTATTTGACCGCCTATTATTACTTCTGTTGATAGAGTATCAGCATTTTTGAGAATTCCTAAATCACCACAAGTGACAGTTTTTTTATCTGTTTTTTTCATAATGCTTAATTTACCATTTATTTCTAATAATCCGTACTCAACATCTTCTGGTGAAAATACTCCCTTGTCTCTTAGAAGAAGATTTAGTTCATCTGTACTATATCTTACTTTTCTTAAATTATTTTCAAGAATTTTACCATTTTGTATAACTAGAATAGGTTCCCCTTCAACGATTTTTCTAAACTTTCTTTTTTTTACAGAAAAATATGAAACTAATCCAGTTAAGATACCAAATAACATTAAACCAATAAAGTGCTGATATGTTCGTTGATTAACATCAGTAGCAAGAGTCGCGGCAATTGAGCCAAAAGTTATTCCATTAATATATTCGAAAAATGTAAGTTGAGCTACTTGTTGTCTCCCTAGAATTCTGGTTATAAA
>NZ_ARZA01000064.1 GCF_000387765.1 Caldisalinibacter kiritimatiensis | reverse complement strand
AATATAAAAATAAAAAACATAAAAAACTGCTCTGTTTATTATTTTAACCAAAGTGTAACCCTCGGTGAATGCTTAAATTTTGGTGTATCAAGATCTCACCATGAATTCGTTGCTAAACTTGACGATGATGACTATTATTCTGCCAATTATCTTACAGAAGCCATAAATGCATTTAAATATTCTAATGCAGGCGTTATTGGTAAAGGAAGTACCTTTGTATATTTTAAAGGTAAAAACTTACTAGCTATTAGAACCCCAGGTTTAGAAAATAGATATGTAAAATTTGTGAACGGGTCAACTTTAGTTATAAACAAAGAAGTGTTCAACTCAGTTAAATTTGCTAAAATTAATGCAGCAGAAGATGTTAATTTCTGCAAAGATTGCCTTCAAAAAGGTATAAAAATATATTCCACTAGTAAATATAATCATGTTTATATTAGACGCTCATCTAATAATAAGCATACTTGGAAGATAAGAGATGATGAGTTTATAAAAAAATATTGCACAGTTATTGGTCCTATAAAAAACTATATTGAATATACAAGTACGTAAAGAGTACCAAAAATCTTTAACTGATATGACATTAATGACAATTGGGCTGGATTTATCCAGCCCATACATTTATAATTAAAAATTTATAGATTTTCATTGTCATAAAGCATTTTCTTTATCTCATCATCATATCCCATCAAATCTCTACCTTCACTTAAATATTCTTTTAAAAAGCGTACAGCTTCTTCTATCATATTGTCTATCTCCTTCTTACTAAAAAATAATCGTAAACTAGATGGTATATGTTTGTATGCTAAATTTACGACCATAGCATACTTAAGTTCTCCTGTTTTTGAGCCTAATGTTTTTTCTGCCCTTACAACCAATGATAGAATTATTTTTTTTACTAAATCTTCATTTCCTCTTTTATATAAATAAAGTAATGTTACTATAGCTAATATTCCTAAAACTACCCAACCCCAATTAAATGCAAATATATCTCCCAAAATTACACCTCCGAAATTTTATTAATTTCATTTAGTTTTCCTATTAAATTTTCTATTCTCTCTTTTAATACTTTATTTTCTTCTATACAATTCTCATATAAACTCTTATAGTCTATTGTAGTACTTTTTGTTGACAATAAATCCTTTAAATAATCTTTAACTATTGTAATTCCATAGTCAGCAATAGGTGACCACTTGCCTCCTAGCTCCTCTACATATTTAACCTTCCCTGCCCATGTAAGTGATTTTAGAATGTAATACCTTGGATGTACTTTACCTATAGGATTAAGTCCTACATATGCGCAAATATGGTTAAAGTGTGCTCTTACGCCATCATCTACAGTTATAAATTTTTCAAAGTCGTTTATCTTATCACCAGTTGGATTTTTTACTTTTATGCCTGCAAAATTATTCATTTCTTCTTTAACTACTCCAGTAAATCTACCGAAATTTGTTTCTTTTGCACTTTGACAATATAATATATCAGCTCTTATACCAGTAAGCTCTCCATATTTTAAATATTTTTCAGAAGCTTCAATAAACTTATCACTTCCTCCTCTTTTCTTTGCCCATTCTTGCATTTGTGCTAATGTAGTCTTACTTTTTCCAACAATTCTAGTATAAAGCATATCCTCATCATAAGGATGACCTATATATTTACATACTGCTTTAATAACAGATTCTGCGTAATCCTCCCAATTATTTTTGATTCTTTGTGTATCTTTGGGATTGCTAGCAAAACCATATTCAACTATTACCGTTTCTACACTACCTGTTTCACGATTCATATAATAATAATCTAGTTTAGAATTATTTGGATGGGATTTTGAAAACACTCTTCTTCTTTTTACACCTGCTTCAACCAGATTATCTAATATTAAATTTGCTAATTTTTTATCGCTATATATTGAATGAATAACCTCTGCTCCCTCAGGTTTTGAACTCGTGTAGCTGTTTATATGATTTGATATGCATATATCAGCTCCTGACTGTCTTATAATACTTGTTCGTTCCTTTTTACCGAGATATTTATCAGTTTTTCTTGTAATGTCTACATCAATACCTAGTTTTTTAAGTTTTTCATATTGATATAATGATATTTTTAACGTCATATCCTTTTCTAACCAATAATTATTACTTCCACCACCTGGGTCTTTCCCCCCATGTCCTGGGTCAATAATAATTTTCATGAAATCACCTATCTTTATTATTTAAAATAATTATCCTTCTTTTAAATAATATTCATTTACCTGTTATTGTGTTAATCTATCTTACTACTATATATAATTATAAAAATATCTATATTTTTACCATTATACATATATATGTATTAGATAGTAATTTCGTTAATTAATTTTATATTAAATAAGTGAGGTGTTATTTTGAGAATATTAAGAATAGGTTCTAGAGGCACAGACGTTAAAGAAATTCAATCATTATTAAGCAAAATAGGTTATAACCCTGGCTCTATAGACGGCATATTTGGTCCTCAAACTCAAGGAGCTGTAATTTTGTTTCAAAGGGATAACGGGTTGATTGGAGATGGGATTATAGGTCCTAAAACTTATAGAGTAATCAATGAATTACTTTTAGGGTATGATGTTTATACAATTCAACCTGGTGATACTCTTTATAATATTGCTAAACGCTACTACACAACTGTTAATAAAATACAAGTTGCTAATCCCAATATAAACCCAGATAATCTCCTAATTGGTCAACAAATTATTATACCATATGGAATTGATATAGTAGATACTAATATTGATTATACTTATGCTATTATGCAAAGAGACATTAGAGGACTTAAAGCTAGGTATCCATTTATTGAATTAGGTACTGCAGGAGCAAGCGTTTTGGGCAGAGAGCTATACTATATTAAATTAGGTAATGGCCCAAATCAAGTTTTTTATAATGGTGCTCATCATGCTTTGGAATGGATAACTTCGCTATTATTAATGAAGTTTGTAGAAAACTTTGCTAAAGCCTATGCAGAGAATACTTCTATAAGAGGCTATGACATTAGGGATATATGGGATAAAAGTACAATTTATATCATTCCTATGGTAAATCCCGACGGTATAGATTTGGTACTTAATGGTTTACAGCCAAATAGTCCATATTACAATGAATTACTATTATGGAATAACACAAATCTACCATTTAATCAGGTTTGGCAAGCAAATATTAGAGGAGTAGATTTAAACCATAACTATGATGCTTTCTGGCAAGAATATAAGGAAATTGCTCAAGAATTAGGTTATGACGGACCTGGACCAACTAAGTATCCTGGACCATTTCCCGAATCTGAACCTGAATCTAAAGCAATAGCAGATTTTACACGTAATCATAATTTCAAATTAATACTTGCTTATCATAGTCAAGGAGAAGTTATATACTGGAATTTTCAAAATCTAGCTCCACCTCAAGCGGAAACCATAGGTGAAATATTAGCTAACGTAAGTGGATACACGTTATCTGAAACCTACGGCACTGCTTCTTATTCAGGCTACAAAGACTGGTTTATACATGACTATAGTAGACCAGGCTATACAGTAGAAGTTGGTAAAGGTAGAAATCCACTACCTATAACACAGTTTCCAAAGATATATGAGGATAATGAAGAGTTACTTATTTTAGCATCACTTATGTAAAAATGAGGGGATAATACCCCCTCATTTCACTATTCAGCCTTTCTATCTAAATTAATCTTATCTAATTCAAATACCCTCAAAGCATCCTTTACACTGTTTTCCGCTGCAAGTTTTCCATACTTATCAACTTCTTTTTTATCCTTTGGCCCATGATGTAATGATGCTGCACCACCAATACAACCACCTTTACAAGCCATACCTTCTATGAAGTTCCCATTTAATCTATTTACTCTAGCAATTTTTAAAGCTTTATCACATTCATCTAAACCATCACAACTTACTGGTTTAAAGTCAACATCAAGATTTTCTTCTTCAATTACATGTTTTATAGCATCAGTTACTCCTCCAGATCGGGCAAATATTCTTCCAAAGAATGAAGCATTATTTAATACACCCTCTTCACATTCTTCTAATTTTATTTCAGCAGCATCAAGCATTGCCGCTAACTCTTCAAATGTAATTACATAATCCGTTTCTCCTTTTAGTTCCTCTCTTTGTATTTCCATTTTTTTAGCTGTACATGGTCCTATGAATACTATTTTTGCTTTTTCGTCTAAGTGTTTAATCAGTCTAGAAATAGCAATCATTGGAGATACAGTATTTGAAATATTATCTTTTAACTCTGGGTAATTTTTCTCTATATAAGATACAAAAGCTGGACAGCATGATGTTGTAACTACTCCTTTTTCTTCAACACTTTCAGCAAATTCTTTTGCTTCATGCTGAGCTACTATATCTGCACCAAGAGCGACTTCCACTACATCATGGAATCCTAATTTTCTTATTCCTGTAATTACTTGTTCTATTTTAGCATAAGTAAATTGACTAGATATTGCAGGTGCTACTACCGCATAAACATGAATATCATTGTCTTCTTTTGCTGTTTTTAGTAATTTTATAACATCAACTATGAACGACTTGTCCATTATAGCCCCAAAAGGACACTGATAAACGCATGCACCACACTGTATACACTTTTCGTTATCAATAACAACCTTTTTATTTTCATCAATTGAAAGTGCTCCAGCATTACATGCCTTTCTACAAGGTCTCATTACATCTGCTATAGCATTATAAGGGCATACTTCTTTACATTTACCGCATTCTATACATTTACTTTGATCTATGTATGCTCTATGACCAACATGATATATTGCTCCAACTGGGCAAACTTCAGAACATCTGTGAGCTAAACATCCTCTACATGCTTCAGTAACTACAAAGCGATTTACTGGACATTCATCACACGCTATATCAATTACCTCGATAATATTATCATTATCCTTATCTCCACCCATTGCAAGTTTAACTCTTTCGTCCAAAATTGCCCATTCCTTGTAAACACAGCATCTTGTCATTGGGTCTGGACCAGGTATAATCTTTTTAGGTATTGTATGATATTTTGCTTTTAAATTACCTTCCATTGTTAGTTTTGCAACTTCTTTCAAAACTTCATATTTGATTAATTGAACATCACTTTCAAACTTTCTCATTCAAAACACCTCACATTATATGTATGTTAGTTTCACTTTTTTCCCTAGCTCAGACATTAATTTTGTTAGTTCATTCACTACTTTTAATTTAATACTTAAATCAGCAGGCATATCAGGATTTTGATGTGCTGGATTTATCGCCCTGCCAACCCAGAGGTTAAGGTGTGTACAATCTTCTACTAAAGTTTTAGCTAAAAGTGAAGCTCCATCTTTACCTTCCAGATTATATATTATATCATCTTTTGATAAATTGTCATTATATTTTTTGATTTTTTCTACTGCTTTACTCAATGTAAGTACTCCTTCAGTCACCAAATCAATCCCCTTAATGGTTGCTGTTGGAGGAACCTCTTCGTTCATGTTATCCATATTTACTACTAGCTCTTCACCTAACTCCCTTGCAACTATATTAGCAGCAGTTCCTCCACAAACTATCTTTTTTCCTTGTCCTTGGATTAGTTTTTCAACTACCCAATTATCTTTGTTTCTGTCCTCAGGAGGTCCTGTAAACAAATCTATAATTTCAGGTTTTCTAATTTTTACAGTTACAGCCGTAGTGTCATCCCCTGGTTTATTTACATAAAAATTTTTACACACCGTAATTATATCCTTTGATATATTCTTCGAGCATTTCCTTCTAGTGGATATTTTCTCTAAGTACTCAGCAACATTATTCCATCTCCATCCCAAATTCAAAATACCACCTACTCCTGCATGTATTACACCATCACTTACTACAGTTAATGAATCACCTTCACTTAGCATAAAATTACTTTCTTTTACTACTTTACCATTTATACTGGTATCTCTTTTTTTTACGTCTATCACTTCATTATTTTTAACTAAAAAGAAAGGTGGGTTATCATATTCTGCAACATATACATCCCCATTATCTTTTACTTTTATAATTGTGAATGTTGAATATGCCAATTTTCGTATATTGCATACAGGCAGTGTATGTACTATAGTATCTATTGTTTCATTAATGCTTGCACCTTCTTTTAGCATAGTAGCAGCTATCTTGGATGTTAAAGTTGCTAATATATTAGCCTTAACTCCGCTTCCTAATCCATCAGCTAAAACAATTACAGCACTATCATGATTTTTAATAATCTCTACATTATCTCCACACAATTCTTCTCCGTACTTATTTATGCTGTCATATGCTATGTCTATAAAATACTTCACTTTATATCACCTGTTTCACCCATAGTAAGTTGTTTTAATTTGGTTAAAATCATCTTTGTCTCTGCTGTAGTTTCACCAAGTAGGCTAGCTATTTCTTGAGCAACCCTCATTTGTTTTTCAATTACACTTTGAGCTGCATCTAATGTATTTTCTCTAACCCTCATTAATTCTTTTCTATTTGTTTCTTCAGCAGTAATATCAACCATAATAGCAAGAATTACATTTTGCTTCTTCAAATATACAATATTTTGCATTAACACAACTCCATAAGCAGGATAACTTACCTTTTGTTTTAGAATGCTTTTCTTACTTTCTTTTACTTCACTAAATTTTGAATCATCAATCAATATTGAAATAGGCTTGTCCATAATGTTTTCTGCTTTAATATTAAAAATTCTTTCAGCTGTAGGATTAAACTCTTTTACTCTCATTTCATCGTCTACAAGTATTATCGCATTTGGACTATTTTCAACTATGATATTATTTAAGCTTTCTGCTTTACTTCTCATATATGGCAAACACATTTCCATTTCAGCCATACCTTCATATACTGCCTGAGCCTTTTCTCTACAAGTGTTATAACCACACGCTCCACAATTTAACTCATCAGCTTTTTCATATTTACCCATTTTCCTTAAAATTTTATTTATCTCTTCCTCACTAGCTTTCTGTTTTCCTATGTTTCTATCAAAGAACTTTTTTGAAAAATCAATTGACTGAGTGTCATATTCGTACTCATTTTCACTATAATCTACTCGCTTATTTATAAAATCTTTAACTTTGTTTAATCTTTTATAATAATCTGATGCTTCTTTAGGCATAGCTGGACCGCCTATACAACTGCCTTTACATACGTTAACTTCTAGACAAACATTATTTATATTCCCTGAACTTAAAGATTCAAAAAGATTCATACATTCTTTTATTCCGTCTACTGCAATATAATCGTATTTCTTTTCAATAGTATCATTTAAAAAGCTTTTTATTACTCCTCCACCTATTGGAAACCCTCTACCTTTTTTATGTGCCTGTGCATCAAAGGATTGAGGTTTTAGTTCATTTAACTTTATCCCTTCTTCTAAAAACCAATCCGAAAGCTCTTCGAATGTTAACACAGCGTCTATAATACCTTTATGCTGAAAGTTTACCGCTTCTATTTTTTTTGATGTACAAGGCCCAATAAAAACTACATAACTATCCATGCCATATTTATGTTTAATCATCTTACCATGAGCTATCATAGGTGACACAACTGGAATCATGTACTTAACTAATGATGGAAAATATTTTTCTATTAAATAATTAGCCGATGGACAACTAGTAGTTATTAAATTTTCACTTTCTCCATCTGTAATATAATCCTTATATAATTTGGCAACAACTTCTGCTCCTATTGCTGTTTCTTCAACAATACTAAATCCCATTTTTTTTAATGCTGTTACTATTTCCCCTCCACTTTTTAACTCAAAAGCTCCTGCAAAAGATGGTGCTATACTAGCAATAACTCTTTTTTTATTATTTATTGCTTCTTTTACTTCATTTAAGTCGCTTTTAACATTCCTTGCCTCTTGAGGACATACCACTAAGCATTGGCCGCATCCAATGCACCTTTCTTCTACGATATTAGCTTGTCCATTTTTTATTTTTATTGCTTTAACTGGACAATGTCTTAAACATTTATAGCAATTTTTACAATTAGCCTCCGAGAAATTAAGGAATTTCAACTTATTTACCCCCCGATTATATGCTTATTAAAGAACTCCTCTACGGTATCTTCACTTACTGACATCACTTCACCATCATCAATCTTTACTGAGACAGCTTTAGTACAATGCCCAAGACAAAATGCAGCTTTTACTTCAACGCTATCTTTTAAATTATTATTTTCTATTAATTCTTGCAATTTGTTTATAACGTTATAAGCTCCTTTCAAATGACATGCACTTCCAATACATACATTTATAACTTTCATTTGTTACACTCCTTCTTGATTAATATTTGTTAATTGTATAACATGTTTAATTATTAAATCCTATTACTAGCTATACGTAAATACCACATAAAAATTAAAATATTGTATTAACACTAAACAATCACTAAAAAAGTTATCACTTATTGTAATAACTTATATTTAGAGATTCAACTAAATTATATTATCTTGTTATTTTTTTGTCAATATACATTCGAAAAATAAAAAAGACTGGAAAATTATTTTCCAATCCCTTACCAACTATAACAAATTCCCAAAGCTTTTGGTCCTAAATGCGAGCCTATAACTGGTCCAATCTCATCAATACTTATTTTTGCATTAGGGAATTTTTCTTTTAATTTATTTTTTATTTTTTCTGCTTCTTCCTTATTTAGTATATGACATACACTGATACTTTCAACTACTTCTGGAATATTGGAAATCATTTTTTTTATAGCTCTTTTTTTACCCCTTACTTTACTTATTGACTCAAGTTTGCCATCAATAAGAGCTATAATTGGTTTTATATTTAAGACATTACCTACCAAAGCCTGCTTTCCAGATAAACGTCCGCCTCTTTTTAAATATTCTAAAGTTTCAACTGTAAGATTAATTCCTGATTTTTTCTTTTGTTCATTGATTATGTTTAATATTTCTTTACGCATTTTTCCTTCTTTAGCTAATTCGTTAGCTTGTTGAACTAATAATCTTAAATTTGAAACAGTTGTTTCTGAATCAATTACACTTATTTTTTCAGGCGCAACCATGTTTGCAGCTGTAACAGCAGTATTATATGTACCACTTAACTTTTCAGAAATAAGTATAGCTATAACTTCATTTCCTTTTTTAACTTCCTCCTCAAAAACCTTAACAAACTCACCAATTGCAGGCTGAGATGTTGTAGGAAAGTCTTTAGTTGCTACTAATTTATTATAAAAATCTTTGAATTCTCCAGGAAATCCTTCTTTATTAGTATTCCCTTCAAAATTTATCGATAGTGGTACAATACCTATTCCATTATTTTCAGCATATTCTTTTTCAATATAAGCTGTACTATCTGTTATTATTTTAATATTCGCCATCAATAATCCCTCCATCAACTTTATACTAATATAATACCAGGTACTAATACTTACTGTAAATAGTTAATTTTATTTTGGAAGATATTTCTCACATTAAATAAAAAAAATAACGATAAGATATAATATATCTTACCGTTATCATAGTTATACTATTCTTTATTTAGTTTATTAATTCTCTCATTAACATATTTTTCATATCCATTATCTGTAGGTTTATAATATTTAATCCCTAACATATTTTTAGGTAAATAATTCTGTTTAACATAGTTATTAGGATAATTATGAGGATATTTGTAACCTTTACCATGCCCTATCTTTGATGCTGATTTATAGCTTGCATCTCTTAAATGCATAGGTACTTGTCCTGTTTCAATATTTTTAATGTCCTCTAATGCTTTATTTATCCCTTTATAACATGCATTACTTTTAGGTGCAGTAGCTACATAAACTGCAGCTTGAGCTAAAGGTATCCTACCTTCTGGCATACCTATAAAATCTAATGCTTGATAAGCAGAAACCGCCACATTTAATGCATTAGGATCTGCATTTCCTACGTCTTCCGAAGCACATATAATAATTCTCCTAGCTATGAATTTCGGATCCTCCCCTGCATATATCATTTTTGCAAGCCAATATAGTGTTGCATCTGGGTCTGAACCTCTCATACTTTTAATAAAAGCTGAAATAGTATCATAGTGTTCATCTCCATTTTTCTCATATTTCAATGCTCTCTTCTGAACACAATCCTGTGCAATATCTAAAGTAATTTTTATTACACCATTTTCATTTGGAGGTGTAGTTAATACACCTAATTCTAATCCATTTAAAGCAATTCTAGCATCACCATTTGCAATGTTAGCTATGTGTTCTATAGCACTTTTGTCAATATCTACTTCAAACATTCCCAACCCATTTTCTTTATCTTTTAAAGCCTTTAACATTATTTGTTTTATATCTTCCTTATTCAAAGGTTCAAGTCTAAAGACCATAGACCTAGATATTAAAGCTTTATTTACTTCAAAGTAAGGGTTTTCTGTAGTTGCTCCAATCAAAATAACCGTACCATTTTCAACATAAGGTAACAATGCATCCTGTTGTGCTTTATTAAATCTATGTATCTCATCTATGAAAAGAATTGTCTTCTTATTATACATTCCCAATCTTTCTTTTGATTTATCTACTACTAGTCTTATGTCTTTAACACCTGATGTTACAGCATTAAGCTGCTCAAAGTATTTTTCTGTTGTATTAGCAATTATTTTTGCTAGTGTAGTTTTACCTGTACCTGGTGGTCCATAAAAAATTATAGAGCTTATTTTATCTGCTTGAATTGCTCTATATAATAGTTTTCCTTTTCCAATTATATGTTTCTGACCTATAAACTCTTCTAAATTAGTAGGCCTCATTCTATCTGCAAGAGGTGCAGAACTTTTGATATTATTTTCTGCAGTAAAACTAAATAAGTCCAAATTTCCACCACCTTTCTTTTGTTAACTTATACCTTCAAGTAGTTCATTTTAATATTTTAAAATTGAAACAATAATATACGGAGGAACTTGCCCCCGTATTATATTAGTTCATTATTTCATTTATTTTATCTACTGCATAGTTTATATTATCTTTTGTAATATGTCTATGAGTTACGAATCTAATTATACTATCAGTAATAACAGAAGTTAATATCCCTCTTTTTTTCATCTCTTCAACTAATTCTTTTGAACTATATTTTGAACTTTCAATATTAATCATAAGTATATTAGTTTGAACTGACTCATTATCAATCTCTATACCATCAATCTGGTTTAACTTACTTGCCAATAATTTTATGTTATCATGGTCTTCCTTTAATCTATCTATCATCTTATCTAATGCCACTAAACCAGCTGCCGCTATAACACCAGCTTGCCTCATTCCACCTCCAAACATTTTTCTGTACCTTCTAGCCTTTTCTACAAAAGCCTCACTACCTGCTAAAATAGAACCAACAGGTGCTGATAATCCTTTCGATAGACAAAACATTACACTATCTGTATATTTCGTTATTTCTTTCACTTCACAACCTAAGTAAACCGCGGCATTAAAAACCCTTGCACCATCTAAATGAACTGGTAATTTATTTTCTTTGGCTAAATTATATATATTATTCATTACATCTATTGGTACTACAACTCCACCAGCCATATTATGTGTATTCTCTAAACAAATAAGTCCTGTTTGTGGATGATGGATATCATTATCAAGAACTATAGCTTCATTTACATCTTTAAGACTCATCACGCCTCGTGTTCCTTTTACTGTCTTTGCTTGTACTCCTGATAAAAATGCTATTCCCCCCACTTCAAATCTACATATATGTGACCAATCCTCTAATATTACCTCTTGCCCTCTCTCTGTATGTGTAAGTACTGCTAATTGATTTCCCATTGTACCCGAAGGAACAAAAAGAGCAGCTTCTTTCCCAACTATATCTGCCGCTACTCTTTCTAACTTTTTAATCGTAGGGTCTTCTTTATATACATCATCACCTACCTCTGCTTCATACATCGCTTTTCGCATCTCTTCAGTAGGTTTAGTTATAGTATCACTTCTAAAATCAACTATTCTCATCATACGCTCCCCCTTATAAAATCTTTTTTATCTAATTATAGTATATACTATAATCAAAGTTGTGTCATAAAAAGTACTTTGATTTTGATACATTGCATATAATAATTTAATCTTAATTTTTAGTCAGGTAGCTTATATAATTTCTTTATATATTCAATTTCGTTTTTAAGTCCTTGATATATATCAGTTTTTTTATCTAATTTTATAACCTTATCCATTTTCTCCATTGAAGCGTGTGTAATTATTTGCTCATTTATCTTAGGTTCAACATATTCAACCTTTGCTTTTTTATTTAACAATTCTTCAAGAATTTTAATCGATTCATTCACGCTTAAAGAAATACCCCCTGCAATGTTTATAATCTCTTCATCGATTTTTTTATCAACTATATTCAGTATTATTTGAGCAATATCTTCAACATATATAAAATCCCGTCTTTGCTTGCCATCTCCATATACTGGTATTTTTTCATTTAATAAAATACTTCTTATAAACTTATGAAATGCCATATCGGGTCTTTGGTTTGGACCATAAACAGTAAAAATTCTTAAAATGTCAATATCCATGCCATAATTATGACCATAATAATGACATAATGTCTCTCCTGCTAGTTTGGTTACTCCATACAAGGAAATAGGCTTAGGATTAGTTAGTTCTGACATTGGCATTTTTCCTACATTCCCATAAACTGTAGAAGAAGATATAAAAATAAATTTTTTTACGCCTTTATTTTTAATTGTTTCTAATAATCGTTGAGTAGCAGTAATATTGTATTTTATATATTCATCAAAATTTACTTCACTACATGTAGTTACACCAGGTATATCTGCAAGATGCACTATAGAAGTTATATTTAGTCCTTCAATCAATTTGCTTATATTAGGGTCTAAAATGTTACTTTCTAAAAATATAAAATTGGGATTTCTAAAACAATGTCTTAAATGAAATTTCTTAATCCACTTCGGATAATTATCATAATAGCAATCTACTCCTAACACATCGTAGCCATTTCTAAGGAGTATCTCACATATGTTGCTACCTATAAACCCAGCAGCTCCCGTGACTATAATCATAAAAAAACCCCTTTCATATGTTCTTATTAATAATATATGAAAAGGGACTTCTTAAATTTACTTAAAAATGACTTCTAACAAATCTGCCTGTTATAGGGTAGGAATAATCTATTCCATCTACCATCTTAACAGTCGCTATAATTGGGAATATTAGACCTATAATTATGGTTGCTATCAAAGGAATAATTCCTATAATTATAAAACATAGCACACCTGATATAATTCCAGCTATATATAGAAATAACTGAAATGCAAGAGCTTCTTTAGACTGCTGTTTTACAAATGGGTCTTGACTTATTAACAATATAATTAATGGCGCTATTATTCCAATTCCAACAAATACTCCTAAATGTGAAACAGCACATAATAGCTTTTGTTCAGTAGTAAGCATAGTATCCTCCTTTCATTTATACACTATTTACTATAGTATATTATATAATAAATAAATGCAAAAAAGTTAAATAAATATGTTTCTATTAAACAATACTTTAGTTTAAAAATAATAAAGGGCATAATTGCCCTTTATTATAAGTTATTACTTTATTTCTTTATGAACATATTCTGATGTCATAGAGCTTAAAATTCCACCATAAGCTAAATTAAATGTAACTTTGTCACCTACTTTATAATCTTTTGTACTATCTGTAATATCTAATATTAAATGGTCACTACTTGCACCTAAAATTTCTATATTAGTGTCATCAGCTGTTATATCATCTATATTAACATCTTGTTTTCCAATAGCACAAATTGCTCTTTTTCTTATCCCTTTATCTTCAAAAGTTGGTTTATTACCAAATGCATCCATACCTATTTCACCAATAGGAACTGAAGGTTTCTCTTTTATTTCAATTATTTCTACTATCAATTTGAAACAATCACTATATGTGTCTTCTATATTTTCTCCATATGCAGTTTCTCTACCTAAAATAATTGACTCTCCTAACCTTAATTGATTAATTCCCTCTGGTATATCTCCTTTCTCCATTAAATAAATGCTACTCGAATTACCTCCAGATATTATATCTAATTTTGTTTTAAATTTACTCTCTATCTTTCTTGCTATATTTGTTAATCTTCCTAGATTATCTTTAGATGGCATAACTCCACCATAGCAAGTAAGATTTGTACCAATTCCTATTAATTTTACTCCATTTAGCTTCATAATTATTTCAACAGTATCAAAAATTTCTTCTTCTTCAAAAATTCCTTCTCTTAAATCACCTAAATCAATCATAAGTATTATTTTATGTTGTTTTCCTTTTTCAAGAGCTTTTTTAGAAAGCTCTTTTATTGTTGCAAGCTCTGAATTTAAAGATACATCTGACAGTTCTACAACTTTTTCAGCTTGACTTATCATTGGTAATCTTAATAGCATTTTAGGTACATCTATATCTCGAATCTTCTTTAAATTTTCGATTCTTGAGTCTGCTAAATACTCCACTCCACCTTCTACTAAAGCCTTAGCTATCTTGGGATATGCACAAAACACCTTAGTAACCCCTGCTATTTTTATACCATATTTAGAGCTTAAGGTTACTAACCTTTTAGTATTATATTTTATCTTTTTTAGAGAAATCCTAATTTTTGGATATGACATTTATTTCACTCCCTTTTTAAAATTAAGACCAGCACTTTATGTGCTGGACTTATTTTAATCTATTTCAAGACTTTGTTTTAATAATTTTAATGCTGCATCAGGATATTTTTTAGATAATACACCTAAAGATGCCATAATATATTTATTGTCTACTAGCACTTTTGCATCCTTAGATGGAAATAGTTCGTTTCCCTTATTATTAATAGCTATATTTTTCATAATTTCTACTCTCCGAGGCAATCTAGTTAATGCTCCTCCAGTACCTATGATATACTGAACCTTTGTAAGATCTTTACCTTCAGCTATAGTTTTCTTACCACCTGGTCCATAAAGATCTCTAAACTTACCTGCGTGTCTTCTAACTGCAGTTATTACTGCTTCCAATGTCAACTCTTCCACAAATCTCTTTTGCATATCTGTTTCTGGAATAGGTTTATGTGATTCTATAAGTTTTTCTACTGTTTCTTCATTAACTTTGAGCCTTTCACTTAAATTCTCTATTCCTACTCTATCAACAATATTTCTCATATTAACAAATACACCAAGATCACCTTCAACTGTTCTCTTTGCAACAGGCTCTGGACTTAATAATATCCTATTTACTTCTTCACTACCTTCTGTAACTGAATGAACATCTGTAGTGGCTCCACCTACATCTAAAGTTATTAAATCTCCTATTTCTTCTTTTATAAGTTTCGATGATAGCATTACAGCTCCTGGTGTTGGAATTATCGGACCTGTAACCATTTCCCTAACACGAGTCATTCCTGGTGCGTGGATTATATGTTCTTCAAAAACTTTTTGAATAACTCTTCTTGTTGGTTCTATATTTAATTTGTCTATCTTAGGATAAACATTTTCAACTATATAAAGCTTTGAATTAGTTTCTTCAAAAATTTCTTTAACTTCATCTTGATTTTCTATATTTCCAGCATATATAACTGGTATATCTAAATTCAGCTCTGCAATCTTTTCTGCATTGTATAATGCTGTTTCTCTTTCTCCATAATCCACTCCACCAGCAATTAAAATTATATTAGGCTTTATTTCCTTTAACTTTTTGATATCTGTTCTTCTTAATTTTCCAGCAGTTATTTGATGAATGTTAGCTCCAGCACCTAGTGCTGCTTCTTTAGCAGCTCTTACTGTCATATCATACACTAATCCGTGCACTGTCATTCTTAGACCACCTGCTGCACTACTTGTTGCCAACATTTCATCATATGATATTTCTTCGGTCTGTAAATTTTCTTTTAAATCTTCGATAGCCCCTTGAAGCCCTATGTTAACGTCTCCTTCTAATACAGTTGTTGGAGCTTGACCCTGTCCCAAAAACTTGGGACAGTTATCATATACTCCATCAAATGCATTTACAACAGTAGTTGTACTACCTATCTCTGCAACTAAAATATTAACCTTCATTTCTCATTTCCCTTCTTTTCTTAACTAGAAATGTTGCCACATGAACGCCCTTAGTTCCTCTACCAAATCCAGCATCAACTCCGTTCTCAACTGCTAGTTCATTTGATACTTGTGTTCCACCAGCCAATAAAATTACTTTATCTCTTATACCTTTTTCTATACACAATTCATGAAGCTTTTTCATATTTTTATAATGGATATCATCATGACTAATAATTGTTGATGCTAGAATCGCATCCGCATCTATTTCTATTGCAGCATCTATTAGCTTTTCAACAGGTACTGAAGTTCCAAGATAATGACACTCAATACCATACTTTTCAATTCCACCGTGTTTTATGTCTATTATCTCTCTTAAGCCTACTGAGTGTTCATCTTCTCCAACAGTTGCTGCTACGATTTTCATAGGATGTTCTTCTATTTCCTTACGTATCTCATCATCTGACATTACCTCTGGCTTTGGTGGTATCTTTAATTTACTAGTATCTATTGTAAATGGAACTCTTCCTTTTAATTCAATTCTCGTGCCTTCTGCAAGTTGCATAATTTCTTTATTTATAACTTCTACATCTTCTAGTCCCATTTTCTTACCTATTTCAATAGCTGCAAATTCAGCTACCCTATCTTCTTCAGGTAAGAATAGTGTAAGTAATACAACTCCATCTCCATGCCATTCCATTTCTGGCTTTGTTAGAGATGATTCTCTTAATTCCTTGGTTTCTTCTAGTCTCTTATATACATTGTCATTTTCATCTAACTCATCAATAAATATTATTTTTTCTGGTTTTTCAAGTGTACTACCGTCTATTAAGGATGATGGATTATCTACGGCATTTTCATCATATTGAGCTATATTATTATAACCGAAATGTGCAGTTACTGGTGCCATATAATCGTCATCTCTTTCTACCACAGTACCTGCTCCAACTCCACCATCAATTTTTCTTACTATTCCATCCCCATTTCTTTCTGGGTAATAACCTGAATCTACAAAGAACCCTTCTTCTACTGCCTTAAAATATCCTCCTACTTCAAGTATTTCTTCCATGAAAAGGATTGCTCTTTCTTTTAATTCTCTAACCTTTTCTGCTAATTCACCATCATTTCTTTTAATTTCAACCATTTCTGTTAGTCCATCCATTCCTATCATAGCTTGCTTAGCAGTATCACAAGCTTCTATGTTATAAATATGCCATGGTACATTTCTTCCCTCATCTGGTGTAATAGTTGACTGTATATCTGCTCTAGTTAGCTTTGAAATAAGAAGATTTAATACATGAGTTACAGTAGCTTCTCTAGTAGATGATTCCATGTATTTTGTATTCATTTGAGCTCTCATCTTATAATCTTTAAATAATTCTCTTAAAGCTACTGCATATGGCAAATCTATACGCATACAAGGAGCTGGAGGTGCAGTAGGTGGTACAGTTGACAAACAAATATTTTCCTTTTTCATGCCTATTTTAACTGAAAACATCGAATTTATAGCATGTTGCACCATAAGCTCTGGCATAACCTTCCAAGCTTCTCTAGCTGTAGCATTTGCATTATGTGCTCCATCTATTTGAGCCATATCTGCCCAAACCATTACCTTTTTAGCAACTGCAGCATCAACAAAAGACCTAATCATGTTTATATTTCTATATAAAACATTGTATTGAGGGTCTTGATGAGCACCATTAACTCCTTCTTCAGCAAACATAACAGCTATTTCAGGTCCAGCTACACCACTTACATATGAATGGTAATTTATAGGTCTACCAACTTCATCTTCAATTATATCTAATGCTTTTCTTTGAGCTCTAACTTGCTTTCTTGTTACTGGTATACCACCAACACCCTGTGGTGTACCTTCAATCAATCCATCAAAATGACTCTGCCCAGCAGTTCTAATAACCATTATATGGTCTGCACCATGCCAAGCTGCCATTCTCATTCTTCTAATATCATCTTCAAATCTACCAGAAGCAATTTCGGTTGTTATAACGCTGTCTGGTTGAGGGTCAATTTCATCAAAGCTTTTAGCTGCTGGTAGTGGTTGACTCTTTTCTAACAGCTCTGAAGTTTCGTAATATTCAAATTTCCCTATTTTTCTTTTTTCTCCAACACCTTTTCTCCAAGTCCAACCTCTTCTTCTAGGTCTATATTTATCTATATCCCTTAAAATATTTTCTACATTAAGTTTCTCATTTTGCTTTAATTCCATTACTGGTCACCTCCCTTAAACATACGAAGTACTTCATCCCACATTTCTCCATCTGCTAATTTTAAACCAGCTTCTCTAATAGCCATATTCTTTTCTTTAGCTAATCTATAAACTAAATGTCCTGCACCTTTACCTAATAATCCTCTGTCTATAGCACCTTCTACAATTGCCTTTGCTTCTAAACTAGAAAATCCCATTCTTAAAAGCACTGATCTCTCAATAGAAGGTGATGTATGTTTATATGCAAGTTCAGCAAGTGGGTCAACTATCTTTTCAGCTAATTCCCAAAATTTTTGCTCTAATTCTTCTTCACTTAAATTAGCTAAATGTTGTCTTCTTTTCTCAAAGTCATCTGCTCTTTTCACTTATTCCACCTCCAAATTTAGTACTGTACTCCTAATTCACTTAGTAAAATCTTTACAAAATCTATATTTGATTTTGTATCTTCACTTAAAAATTCAATATCTTTTTCTGTAACTTTATTAATTTTTGTAGTATTCACACAATTTTTAATATACGATTTTCTTAATTTATTCAAATCTATATCTCTTGCTTTTATTAGTTTTGGATGCTCAGGTAATACTATATTTTCTCCAGGAATTTCATCTTCAGGATTTCCTATTACTACCTTTACCCCATTTTCTTTAGCAAAGCTTAATTGTGGCTGTATGTGCTT
This sequence comes from Caldisalinibacter kiritimatiensis, assembly GCF_000387765.1. Classification (NCBI taxonomy): domain Bacteria; kingdom Bacillati; phylum Bacillota; class Tissierellia; order Tissierellales; family Thermohalobacteraceae; genus Caldisalinibacter; species Caldisalinibacter kiritimatiensis. The sequence goes on along the minus strand of NZ_ARZA01000064.1, from coordinate 4,787 downwards.
ACCTGCTCCTGTATATTCAGTTTCTTGCACTAATATCATTTTATCTTCATCCATTTCTTGAGCTATAGAAAATGCTGCTGCTAGTGAAGTATTACCTGCAGGCCCTCTTTCTAATCCTTCTAATTGAGCCAAGGCTTCTGTTATATAAAATACCTCACCTTGATTTACAGTAACGTATCTATCCATATATCTTAAAGCTCTAGCTGCTGACCTTGGAACATCTGACCTATCAGGCCAAGTAGCAAAAGGTATTCCAAACCCTGTATGTCCCGTAGTAAATGATTTCCTATTAAATTGCGTATCACTTGCCATATGTAAGCCTTTAAGATTTACACTAGCTCCAACTACTTTTACGTCATCTGCTCCAGCCTTTATTAATCCACGTGCTGTTCCTGTAAGGTTTCCTCCGCCAGCATTTGTAGCTACTACCACATCAGGGTCTCTTCCTTCTTTTTCTCTAAATTGCATAGCTATTTCGTAACCTAAAGTTTCCACACCTGCTATACCAAATGGTGTATAAAGTGAAGCATTAAAATAACCTGTTTCCTCTAATAACTTTAAAAACGTATAAAATAATTCAGGTCCTACTGTTAATTGCAACACTTCTGCACCATATGCTTCACATTTTCTTGCCTTTTCAATTATTTCTGGTTGTCCTACTCCTCTAGAATCATAGCATTCTTGAACTATAATGCATTTTAGTCCTCTCATAGCAGCTTGGCTTGCAACAGCTGCTCCATAGTTACCACTTGTAGCAGCAATAACACCTTTATACCCCATTTTTTTAGCATGATATACGCTTGTAGCTGCCCTTCTAGCTTTATAACTACCTGAAGCATTAGAAGCTTCATCCTTAACAAAAATTCTAGCTCCTTTTCCTTTTGGTGCCAGTTTTCTGGCAAGCTTAGTTAAATTTTTAAGTTCATATATTGGGGTATTTCCTACACCAGTTTCTCCTTGTATTTTTTGTATATCTTGTAACGTATATCCTGTCTCTCTCATCATTTTTTCATAGTCAAAGGTTATACCACTAGATTCAAATTTTTCATAATCGATTCCTATAGCTCTTTTCATTATTTCATTCTTTCTAGCCATTACCGCTTCATAGCTCATATCCTTACTCATCGTATTCACCATCCTCAAGGATTCCTCTCAGTTGTCTACCTATATAAAGTAATTCAGGTACACACTTACCAAAATCGTGGTCATAATATGGATTTATCTCGATTAACTCTCCCTTTACCTTTCTTCCTATGTAAGTCTCTACTTCTACTTCTTCACCTTTTTTTGCTTCGTCATTAAGCAGAAATCCTTTTACCCACATCTCTAATGGAACTTTTTTTGTATCATCTGGAACCTGAGGAGCGCGATTTTCAGGCTCTAAAACTACATTATAAATTCTTACCCAGTCGCCTTTTTTTGCTTTTTCCACTAATATCACCTACTTATTTATCATGTCTCTCATGTCACCCATTATTGCTCTTGGCACAGGTAAATCTAACATTGTTTTTAGTCCTGGTGCAGCATTAATGACATGAGGTATCATATTAACACACATTGCTATAGTACCAATTCCTCCAGGAATTTCTGGTTTTATCTGTAAATTGATATTTGGAGTACCTTTAATCCAAATATAATCACCAGTTTCTACATCTTCTTTTTCAGGTAAAATTTGTTGTGGATGATCCATTTCTATTAATGCTTCGCCGTTAACATAGCCATATCCCCTTTGTCTTATACCTGCAAGATTTCCTGGCTTAACTTCTGCATATTTTGTTTTCCTTTCTGTATTTGAAACTATTGGGTCTTTTGTCTGTTCAATCTTTTCGACTTCCCAACCAATGCCGTCAGCTATCATTCTAATTGATTCTGGAAAACCTACATGCCCTGCCAAACTATCTTTTTCCATTCTTTTTTCAAACTCTTCTTTTGTAATTCCCACACCTTGTTCTTCCATTACCGCATGACCAAATGGAGATAAGTCATTTATTCTAGCTGCCTTGATACTTTCCACTGTTTCACAAGTTCCTGTTAATGCTAAAATTAATAAATCAAGTACAAATCCTGGGTTAATACCTGTTCCTAAAACAGAAACTCCATTTTCTTTGGCAATTCTATCCATTTCTTTTGCAAGCTCTGGAGATTGAGCCTGTGGATAAGCCATTTCTTCAGCTGTAGATATTACATTAATCTTATTTTCTAAAATAAACTTAATTTTATCAAATGCATTTTTAGTAAAAGAATCAGTTGCTAATAACACAACATCTGCATATTTTTCACTAATTATGTCCTCAATATTTTCTTTGATAATTACTTCTGGTCTATTACCTCTATCTAAACCTAATACATCATACATACTTTTGTTTACTCTTGACTCATTTCTATCACATACTCCAACTATATCAACACCTTTTTTCTTGAGTAGCATTTCTGCCATACCGCTACCCATAGCACCAAATCCCCAAATTACAACTTTAATTTTTTCCACTATAAAAACACCTCCATAATTTTTTTGTTCAATTATTAATGTTGCAATATATGTGCCAATTTTATTGTAAGTAACACGATTTTATTCTGTTACTGAATTTTTGTATTTATTCAACTTTTCCGACAATTCTCTATGCAGTTAACACATTAAATAATAAAAATACTGCAAAACATTTTGCAGTTTGTGTGCAAATTATTTTGCAGTTACTTATTGATTTCATATTTCTTTATCTTATGTTGTAGTGTTTGACGTTTTATTTGAAGATTTTTTGCAGTTCTCGTTATATTATAATTGTTTTCTTTTAACTTTTTTAATATAATACTTTTTTCTATGTTTTGTAATATAGCAGGTAGTGGTAAATTTAAATTAATTTCTTTAAGTATATCTTTATCGTCACTACCTTTACTTTCTATAAACATTGGGAAATGTTCTTTTTTTAATACATGTTCGTCCTTAGAAATACAATTCATAGAACCTTCTATCATATTTTTTAATTCTCTAACATTACCTGGCCAAGAATAAGACATAAAATCATTTAATACATCTTCAGCTAACATCCAAACGTCTTTTTTTAGTTTTTTATTGTATTTTCTAATAAAATGGTCACATAGTAGCTTTATATCTTCATATCTCTCTCTTAAAGCAGGTATTCTAATGGATATTACATTTAATCTATAATATAAATCTTTTCTTAGGTTGCCTTTTTCTATTGCTTCCATTGGATTTTCATTAGTTGTAGCTATTATTTTTACATCTATTGGTATATCTTTTGTACCACCCACTCTTCTAATATATCCTTCTTGTAATACTCTAAGTAACTTTGATTGTAGATTCAGCCCCATAGAATTTATTTCGTCTAAAAGCAAAGTGCCTCCATTTGCCTGCTCAAAAAGCCCTGGTCTATCAGTAGCCCCTGTGAATCCACCTTTAACTGTACCGAATAAAATACCTTCTAAAAGTGATTCAGGAAGTGCAGCACAGTTTTGTGCAATAAAAGGCTTGTCCTTTCTATTACCACAATAATGTATACTTTGAGCAAATAGCTCTTTTCCTGTACCTGTTTCACCATAAATTAATACACTAGATGAGGACCTTGAAGCTTTTCTTGCTAAATTTAACGCTTTCTTTATTTCTTCGCTATTTCCAATAATATTGTCAAAGATATATCTTGAAATACTTAGGTTATTACTTTTACTATTGTTTCCTATTAACTCCTGTTGTAAATCTATTACTTGTTCTGATAATTGCTTTATCTTAGTTACATCTTTAGCTATTTCAAGTGCTCCAACCTTCTTTTTATTAATAAACAATGGTATTGTTGTATTAACAGTAGTAATTTTTTCACCTTTATAGTTTATATATGCTTGCTGTCTATTTTCAATAGGTCTACCTGTTTTCATTACTGTAAAAAGGGTGCTTGTATCTTCATCTAAGCTAGGGAAAATCTCTGAAAATTTATTATTTAATACTACTTCTCTTTCTAAACCTTCTAATATAGCCATATTGTCATTATAAAATAAAGAGTTACCTTCTTTGTCTATTACATGGATTCCTTCATCTATGTACTGCAAAATATTTTGCAGTATAATACTACAAATCTTATCTTTATTCATTATATCATTCCCCTTGTCCCTTTTTATTTAAATTATAACATACTCATTAAAAAATGAGGGTTCAAAATAACCCTCATTTTTTTATGTATTTAATTTTTATTCGTATAATGGGAATCTATCACATAACGACTTAACTCTTTTCTTAATTTCTTCTAATTTAGCTGTTTTATCCAAAGTAGCCGCTATTATATCCGCTATTTCTTTCATTTCTTCTTCTTTCATTCCTCTTGTAGTAATAGCTGGTGTTCCAATCCTTAAACCACTAGTAACAAAAGGACTTTCAGGGTCAAATGGAATTGTATTTTTATTTGTAGTTATACCAACCTCATCTAAGAGATGCTCTGCTTCTTTACCTGTAATATTTTTATTTCTTAAATCGATTAAGATTAAGTGGTTATCAGTTCCACCTGATACTAATTTAAAACCTTTTTGCTTTAATGCATCAGCTAAAGCTTTTGCATTGTTTATAACTTGTTGTTGATACTCTTTAAACTCATCTTCTAACGCCTCTTTGAAACTAACTGCTTTTGCTGCAATTATATGCATTAAAGGACCGCCTTGTATTCCAGGGAAAATAGCTTTATCTATCTTTTTAGCATACTCTTCTTTACATAATATAGCTCCACCCCTTGGACCTCTTAAAGTCTTATGTGTAGTAGTAGTTACAAAATCAGCATATGGAACTG
>NZ_ARZA01000063.1 GCF_000387765.1 Caldisalinibacter kiritimatiensis | reverse complement strand
ATTGTTCTTATATAGTGTAAGACGAAACAAGTTGGCCAACAGGGAGAGTCTTACTAAATAATATGATAAAAAGGAGAGGATATTTATGGCGGAAGTAATTAAGATTACAGACAGAAGAATGGAAGAAACTATTCATGATGCTGAAAGCATTGAAGAGTTAAGGTTTAAAGTAAATGAACGACAAGAGGATAATGACGCAAATGTTATATATGAATTATCTAGTGTTTTAACATTATCAACACCACTAATTAATGGATTACTTACTGTAGTGGGGGTATTTAAAGCATTAGACCAACAAAAAATAGCTTCTGATTTAGAGGATGAAGAAGATTTGTATACTTCGATATTAGGTTCTATGGCTGTAGGTGACTATGACTTAGTAAAATTAGAACAAGAATATTGCTATGTTGAAATCTATACAGAAGATGGTGGTTTAGTTTACGAAGGATGGATAAAAGATGAATTACCTTCAATTTTAGCTATTCATTCAAGTTCAGGATGGAAGCAAAATTAAAAAATTTTAAATAAAAAGTCTATGAAAAGAGTGCCCTCTATCTAAATAGGATACTCTTTTCATGTTAAGTTCTTTATTTTAAATAGTTAGATTTCAAAAATGTTACCAATTCATTATGTTCATGTTTGTTGGATTTAAAGTTTTTCAGCTTATAAATTTGAGTTGTAATATTCCGTTTCCTACTAGGATTTAACAAAAAATCTTTTGTAGATTTTTTGTTTGTAAATGCAACAACTTTAATATAATTTTTATTTATTGTTTCTACGACTAGTTTTTCACCAGTATGATAATTATTAAATTCAATGCGATATATTGGATAGTTATAATTGTAATTTGCAACACGATTATCTACAACAACCTCTAATTCTAGACTCTCTATGTATTTTAGTAAATTAATGATATCACTACTATCATTTAACTCTACGGCTGTTGGCTCTATATCGGGATGCATCTTCAAAACAATAACATAGTCAAATTCTGTGTCTTGGAATTTATCTAGAAATAAATAATCATCTGGGTTAACTATTTGTAGTCTGACCCCTAAACCTTTAAAGAGGAATAAAATCAAAATTAAACAAATAATAATAATTCTAATAGCAATTCTTTTTATTTTATCTAATATTTCAACATTTTTACTCTCTGTATTCATAAATAATTCCACCTAACATCGCATAAAATCACTTACCATATTACCCCTGAAATAGTTAAACTAACCTTTTTTATTATTATCCCTCCTCAACCTACACTTTCTATAATTCAATATTCGATATACCATAAATGGAATTTTATACCTTTGTCTATTATTATATCTTATATATTGTATAATTACCATATTTTATTATGAGTGATATATAAA
>NZ_ARZA01000062.1 GCF_000387765.1 Caldisalinibacter kiritimatiensis | reverse complement strand
CTTTTCAATTTCTTCATAGGTTTTTAAGCTTTTTTCCTGATTATTCTTTATCTTCTGTATTAAAATATCTATCTCTTCTTTTTTTTCATTTTGTTTAATAAGTTTATTCAATTTTTCCAAATCTTCAAGTGTATTATCAAGAAAATGCACTACTTGAGGAAAATCTACTCCTTCTATCGAGGCAAAGTATCTAGCCGTGATTATATATTCAATTGTTTTAGCTAAAACTATTTCATCTATATTATCTCTATCTGATATATAACTTAATACTTTACTCGGAACTAATCTTAAAGCATATGTTTCAATACTAGAAACCACATCTCCATACTCTATTTTTGTTTCTATATTTTCCTTGTATTGATAAATATTAAAAACGATTGATGCGACTATTATAGAAATTAGTGTTATAATTAGTATTTCTTTTTTTTTCATAATCTCCCCTCTTTTTAATCTACAACTGTTAAATTAAAACAATCTTGTGCTCTATCACTATCATAATAAACATAAACATATCCTCCCAATGGAATGTGATATCTTTCTCTATATTGCATTTCAGCATAGAAATCACCTTCAACTTTTCCTTGACTTGCATTTACTCCAACTATAAAATACTCAACGTCTTTATCATCAAAATCTAATTCTAATGTTGACCCTGCTGTAGTTACTAAGCTAGGTTTATACATACTAGAATCAACATCTAAAGAACCTTTACCATCATTTAGTGCAGCATCAAGTGTACTAGTTGGTATACC
>NZ_ARZA01000061.1 GCF_000387765.1 Caldisalinibacter kiritimatiensis | reverse complement strand
ACACTATATAAGAACAATTTAGACATAAAAAAATCAACTATAAGTCAAAAAAATAAAAAAAATTTTTACATAAAATGGTTGATAAATTGATACAAAAAGCGTTCTTATATAATAAATACAATAGTAGTAACAGTATTTAATTAAAATATATTTTTTACAAAGCATAGAACATATGTTCTGGAAATGGTATAATATGTATATGAGTTGCTAGGAGGGGATAATGTGCATAAAATATTAAAAAAATTCTTAAATGAAAATAGAGAGAACAAAGAATTATATTATAAAGCAGTAATAATGAAAAACAAAGAAGCTCTTCAAGAGCTAGAAGAAAGATTCAATAATTATATTTTCAGAATATATTTATTTAGTTATATAAGTAAATCAATAAAATTTACATCATATAAAATCAAGATTCAAAGAAAAAAGATAAAAGATAAAGAAAAAATGACATTAAATATTATTGATGAAGATTACCAAGAAGAACGTATCAACACCATAGAAGATACTAGCATAGATTTCTTAGAACCAATAAAAAATCCCAACGGAACAATAGACTTTAATGCTGTTGTACAAAATAAGAAAATATTAAAAGAAATTAATAAGTTAACAAATAGGCAAAAAGAAATTTTATATGACTGTATAATACTAGATTTAGATGAAAAAACAGTTGCAAATAATCTTAAAATTAGTATTCAATCGGTTAATAAAACTAAAAATGCTGCTATTAAAAATATCAAAAGGGCTATAGGGGCGTGATTTTATGAAAGAATTTCAAACCTTTATATCTCAATTTGGATTTCAAACATTTGTTGCAGCATTTCTACTTATTAGAGTAGAAAGAAAGCTTGATGTATTGAATAATACATTAATACATATGATGGAACTAATTGCTAACAAAAATATTAATAACTAATAAGTTCTCATATATACTAGCTTAGGAGGTATGACAACATGGATGACAAATTAATAAAAGAACTTTTTCAATCAGCTAAAAAAGGTAATGAAAAAGCTTTAGAGCAACTATTAATAATATTTAACCCAATAATATATAAAAATAGTTATATAAACGGTGAATTCGATGAAGATTGTTATCAAGAGCTAAGAATAAAACTAATTGACTGCATTAAAAACTTTAAATTTAATGGTATTACAAGTGTTTATGATTATTTAAATATTTAAAAATAAGTGGGAACTCATCCCACTTATTTTATTGCATGTAATTAAATTTTATATATCGGACATAACAGAATATGGTAAATAGGTATTATATAAGGTATAATAATAGATAAAGGAATTAAATT
>NZ_ARZA01000060.1 GCF_000387765.1 Caldisalinibacter kiritimatiensis | reverse complement strand
ATTTGGCTACTGGCTGCTAGCTATTAGCTGTTAGCCAAATACTTTTGTTGTCGAGGGACGCCCACGTCCCTCGACAGAAAACAGATTGAGGGACGTGGGCGTCCCTCAATAACAACATAAGAGAATAGAGCTCACACCTCATTGCGAGGTTACATTATTAGAAAGTTAATGTAGCACAATTTCATTATTGAAATCATGTGGAGTAGGGATTATGTAATGTATTTAATTTAAAATTTAACATTTAAAATTTAGAATTATATTTAAGCTGGTTATTCCAGCTCTTTTTTTGTACGTATATTTTTCAAACAGCGAAATGCGAACAGCCACTTTCTTGTCTATTTTTTTAGTTCCCTGACCCCTGACCTCTGCCCCTAATCCCTGCCCCCCTAGGAGCAGAATTAGTCGATTTTATTGTTATTTTATGCAGGAAAATGGAGGTTATATATCTAATTTTTATATATTATAATATTATTAACTTCTATTATTATAATAAGATTCAAAACACAAATTAAGCTAATTAAGGAGGTTATTCAGTGGCAAAGAGTAAAAAGAAAACCCTTATTATTGTTCTAGCAGTGTTAGTAGGTATAGGTATCATTTCAATCAGTGTAGCAAAAGCAGTAAATACTGATGATGCAGAAATGACTGTGTCTACTACTGTTGTTAAAGAAGAATCAATTGAGGCCAATATCATGAACAATGGAATTATAAAAGCAAAGGAGGAGAAAAATGTTGTATGTAGCCTTCCATATCCAATAGAAGAAGTTTTTGTAGAGGAAGGCGATAAAGTATCAAAGGGAGATATTCTTGCTAAACTTGATACGCAGGATTTAGAGTATAAAGTAAAGGTAGCAGAGACAAATTTGGAGCTTGAAAAGAAAAAATTTGAAGATATGCTTGAAGGCACAGATACATTCCAATTAGAAAAGAATGTTGAAAGTGCAAAAATAGCATATGAGAATGCAAAGAAAAAATATAATACATCTTTGACTTTATTTGAGGCTGGGGCTATTAGTAAATCACAGTTAGATATGGATAATACATCATTAACTACTGCTAAAAACAATCTTGAATTAGCACAAAATCAGCTTAAAGAGGCTAAAGAAAATAAAGATTTAGAGAGTCAAAGAAAGAGAATAGAGCTTGAAGAATTAAATTTAAAGCTTCAAAAGAAAAAGCTAGAAGAATCAATAATTAAGAGTCCTATGGATGGAACAGTAGTAATGTCAAATGCTAAAGTGGGTATTCCTGCTAATACCTTAACACCAGTATTTGTTGTTGAAAACTTAAATGAATTAGAAATCGAGATAAATGTAAGTGAATTTGACATTAATGATGTTAAGATAAGGCAAGACGTTTCTATAACGGGTGAAGCGTTTAAAGGAAAAGAATTCGAAGGAAAAGTATCATATATAGCTCCTATAGCAACAGTTTTAAATTCAAGTGCTGGAACTGAAACTAATATTAAGGTTAAGATTGATATAGATAATCCTACAAAGGACGTGAAACCAGGCTTTTCAGCTGATGTATTAATTAAAACTGCTAGAAAAGATAAGGCTTTAGTTGTACCATATGAGTCGTTATATCAAAGAAAAGATGGTGTCACTGTTGTATTTAAAGTTGACGAACAAAACATAGTAAGAGAAGTACCTGTAGAATTAGGAATAGAAGGGGACATAAAAGTAGAAATAATGTCTGATTCAATAGAAGTAGGAGATAAAATAGTACTTAATCCAAATGAAAAAATAAAAGATGGAATGAAAGTTAACACAATAGATAAAGGTGATATTGAATGATAAAGATTGAAAATTTAAATAAAACTTATAAAACAGGTAGTGTAGAAGTTCATGCATTAAAAGATGTTAGTCTTGATATAAAAAAGAATGAATTTGTATCAATAATGGGGCCTTCAGGCTCTGGAAAATCGACTTTCATGAATATTGTGGGATGTTTAGATAGACCTACAACAGGGAAATATATGTTAGACGGTATAGATATAGAAAAGTTAAGTGAAAAAGAGCTTGCTGCTATAAGAAATAAGAAAATAGGATTTGTATTTCAGTCATTTAACTTATTATCTAGAACTTCAGCAATAAAAAATGTAGAGTTACCTATGTTATATGCAGGTATACATGCTAAAGATAGAAGAAAAAGAGCGTTAGAAGCACTAGAAAAGGTTGGTTTAGGAGATAGAATACATCATAAACCTAATGAATTGTCAGGAGGACAAAAACAGAGGGTTGCAATAGCTAGAGCTTTAGTAAATAATCCTGCAATAATACTTGCAGATGAGCCAACTGGGAATTTAGATACAAAGTCAGGCGAAGAAATAATGTCTATATTCCAAAGTCTTAATGAGGAAGGGGTTACGATAGTATTGGTTACCCATGAACCAGATATAGCTAAGCATTCTAAGAGAATAATAACGTTTAGAGATGGAAGGTTAATCAATGACGAGTTAGTAGAAAATAGAGTAGTGGTAAATCCAGAGGCAGCACAGAAATGAGGTGTTTAAGTTTTGAATATTCTAGAGAGTTTTAGGATAGCTATATCAAGTTTATTAGCTAATAAAATGCGTTCTTTTTTAACTATGTTAGGTATAATAATAGGTATAGCATCTGTTATAACGATTGTTTCATTAGGGCAAGGTAGCCAAGCTACTATAGGTAATGAATTTGAAAAAATAGGTACAAATAGAGTTATATTTGGGATGAACTGGGGTGAAAATCCTAGATATCAAGACCGATTTGATGAGTATGATTTAGCGACGATAAAAAGAATATTTAAAGACGATATTAAAGCTATTTCTCCTATTATGAGTACTAATGGTGAAGCATTATCAGGAAGAGAGAAAGGGTCGATATATATAATAGGAGTGAATGAAGATTACAGCAAAATCCAGAACTTTGATATGGTAAAGGGAAGGTTTTTATTAGAGTCGGATGTAAAGGGAGAAAGAAACGTATGTGTAATAGATAAGAAGCTAGCTATGGATTTATTTAAAAGAACCGATGTATTAGGAGAAAAAATAATGGTTGATACAGGCTTTTCTAAGATTGCACTATTAGTGTGTGGAGTTTATGAAACACCACCATCAACCTTTGACAAACTTAATCAACAATTAGCAGGAGACATTCCTACTCAACTATACGCACCTGTGACATTAATGAAAAAGTTGAGAATGGGTAGTAGATACTATAGCTTTGAGATTAGTGTGTTAGATAATAAGAATGTTAATAAACTTACAGACAATATAATCAAGGTAATAGAAAAAAGACATAGAAATGAAGGTAAAAACTATTATAGAGTTCAGACAGCGCAACAAGTTATGGATATATTTAACAATATTCTAGGGGTTTTATCTGGAGTTATAGGTGCTATAGCTGCCATATCTTTATTGGTTGGTGGTATAGGAGTTATGAATATAATGTTAGTTTCAGTTACTGAAAGAACAAGGGAAATAGGTATAAGAAAGGCAATTGGAGCTACAAGAAAAGACATACTTATTCAGTTTTTAATTGAATCAATGCTTATAACAGGTATAGGGGGAATTATAGGTACAGCTTTTGGTTTAGGAATTCAAGCTCTTATAGCTATGTCATTGGGAATACCACCTTCAATATCAATAATAACAATACTAATTGCAGTTATATTTTCTACAATTGTAGGGGTGATATCTGGTTTATATCCAGCAAATAAAGCTGCAAAACTTGACCCGATATTAGCATTAAGATATGAGTAATAAAAATGTTCAAGAAGACGTGAAAGAAATTTAAAATTGAAAATTTAAAATTAGCATGGATTTTCTGTGTTCGCCATTTGCTATTCGATAAATAATTCATTAGAGTAAAAATAAAAAACGCTCATACACATAATAAATTGGCTACTGGCTGCTAGCTATTAGCTGTTGGCCAAATGTTTTGTTGTCGAGGGACAGATATGATTAAATACGAAAGATTAAGAGGAGATGGAGTTAGCCAAATACTTTTGTTGTCGAGGGACGGAATTGCAATAGATAATGAGACTTTGGCA
>NZ_ARZA01000059.1 GCF_000387765.1 Caldisalinibacter kiritimatiensis | reverse complement strand
AGGTCTTCTTTGCTTAAACTATAATCCAAAACCCTCCCCCCTTTAAGCACATGATAGAGGTTTACACAATACTTCTATATTATTAATTTATTTGATTGTTTTTGAATTATTCTTATACCTACTATATTAGGACTTGCTTATTTAATTGGTTTTATACTTATATAATATTCACAAATTACTGTATTCGTTCCCCTTTAACTCCAGGTTGGCTTATTAAATTTATTCTTTTTTATCCTTTCGCCTTCTTCTTCAGAAACTATATATGCTGAAATTCCTTGTTTATCATATTCCTTCACCATCTTAATTGCTTGTTCTCTAGTCATAGGCTGTGAAAATCCATCGTTAGTTCTTATTACATATCTTTGCTCCATTAAAATCCCTCCTAATATTTATTTGTTATTAGCTCGTTGCAGAACTCTACAACTCGCATAAATACTGCATTTTATTTATTTA
>NZ_ARZA01000058.1 GCF_000387765.1 Caldisalinibacter kiritimatiensis | reverse complement strand
CTTTTTTTATCTTGTAACCTTTGATTTTACTTGTTTTGAAACTGTAATACAGTTGTCTTTAAAAAATTTTTTTTATTAATTTTTAAATTTTTTTATTAAATTTCTCGCTTTATACATAAAAAAACTGTATTACAGTTGGTACTTTTTTTTATCTTGTAACCTTTGATTTTACTTGTTTTGAAACTGTAATACAGTTATACTACTTCTTCAAACCTCTTAAAGCTCTTATTCCTGGAGGTAGTTTTTCTTCTTTTGCTACATCTCCATAAAGTTCATCCTCTGCTTCATGTGAATTGCTATGTTTACTCTCTATATTTTTTAAATTCTTTCTAAACTTTTTACTGGTTATAGAATTTACAGGCTTTATTTCTTTTTCATATGTATTTATTGCTATCTCTTCTTCTAAAGCTTTATGACTAATTGCTTCTATCATCAACTTGTTTAATGTAGCATCATCAGATAACTTCTTTTCTAATGCTATCTTGAATTTAATAGCATTAATCATTTCTTTATTTCTATTGCTTTGAATATTATTGATCCAGTCAAGTACTTCCTGGTCCACTCCTGAGTCTGGACTTAACCGGATCGTTAAGCACTGAACCAAAATTGTATATTTTTTTTTCTCTTTTTTTCCTGGCCATCCAGACTCACTCCTATAAAAAATTAATCTTCCCCAAATATTTCATCATCTTCTTGACTTGATTGTTGCATCTCAAATAATAATGCCTTTAAAGCCCCTTCTGCATTTGCGAAGCGTGGATCTTCTGGAACTTTTATTTCCATATATTCATTAGCAAAATGATTTATAAAACCATCTTTAAAAAATGGAGTGCCTCCACCAATCATATTTGTAATGTTTATCTCATATTTATTGATTCTTCTATCCTGAAGCTCTTCCGAAATCTTATCTGCTAACAACTTTGCACTATTTGAAAAATGTTTTTCTGATATTTGGTAAATTTCTTTATTTATTTCTTTATTCCCAATATATAAAGGTCTTTTAGTTCTTAGATGATAATCTAGTTTATGTATATCAAATTCATGTCCATAAATTGTTTTATATCTTTTGCAATATCTCTTAACACTGCTGTAGTGCCGCCCTTTAATACCAAAATTACCTTTTTCCAGGAAGTCACCTTCCTTTAATATTGATACATCAGTGTCAATTGAACCGATATCTATATTAAGTATAGTCTTAAATTCGTAATCTACTATATCACTTCGTACATTCCCATCCCAACCATATACACAAGCTATTTGTCCGACAGCACCTTCTGGATTAATTAATAATCGTTCTATATCTAATGTTATCTCTGCTCCATTAAAAGCTTCATCATTGAAGATAACCTTATGTTTTCCTTTTAATTTATCTTCTAATATTTTTATATAATCCTTTTCTTCACTCCAGTATTCTTCTGTTGGTAATAATGTTGATAAAGCTATTGTTTCTGTTTTCTTTGGATTCTTAGAATCATAAAGATAGTATGCTATTGTAGTTAAAAGCTGTATGATAGTTTGCGGATTCTCAGCTTTTTTAGTTACTCTTGTAGGCTTCATATATTCTTCGCCCTCTTTAAAAGCTAAGCCACCAACAAACCATCTTTCTGTAACCAATGAAGGTGATTCAATAGTAACGTCTAAAAGATTTATTAGATTTTTTACTTTTTTACCATAGCTTCTTCTATATCTAGCTCTTGAAACTATATTAAGCACCGATACCTTGTCTTCTTTATTTTGCTTGTACTCTTCTCCTACTAGCTTTGTGTCAAAATTCCCTACTTCGCATGCTATTAGTTTTCTCATTTTTCCTTCCCCCTTGTACTTTAATATTTTTTTTAAAACTTGAAAATTAATTAACTCTTTTAATGTGTATCCCATTAATTACTGCCCCTTTTCTAGCAGCTCCTTTAATCTTTTGCCTTCCTCTGTAAGACTATAAAGCTTTGCTGTAGATATACCTCTCATTTCCACCAACCCTACTAATTCTAATGCGGCAATACACTTGTTTCGAATGTATTCGCTAACCCCGACTTGTTTGTCTATTTCGTATAGTGGTATTCCGTCATGCAAACTAATTGTTTTAAATACTTCTCCCATTTTTTCATGTACTAACTGAAACCTATTAGCAAGAAATTTTAATTGTTCATCAGTAAATATTTTCTCCATCTCTTCACCTTCCTTCTTTTCTTTTTCCCTTTGCTTTGTTCTTTCACTTAGTATTATACCTAAAAAATATATTTTTGTCTATAGTTGGTTTTAATTTTTTTGAAAATTTTTTATAAAATATTAATGAGGTACTTTAAGTACCTCTTTGGACTGTTCAAGGGAGGATCTTTATGGTTCTCTCTTGGCATATTATTTAAGTTTGATATTCTTCTGAGATTGCTAATTCAATTTTGTCTTTTATTTGTTTAATATCATAACCTTGCTCTTTAAAATGCTGATAAAGAGTTATTCTTTTTTGTGCTTCAGTATGAGACATTCCTTTTGATACCATATAATCTATTAGGTCATTCTCATAAATAATAATGTTTCTACCTTTTTTTTCACTCCTTACTAATCCATTTTTAGAATCGTGAGAAATCAATGCTCTTGTCCTTCCCATTATTGCTGTAATTTCTGCTGTAGTATATGCTTTTTCTGGAATACCAAATTTTAAGCCAAATAACATTTTTCCTAGTGGAGATTCTATAAATCTCATTGGTATACTGAAACTATCGGAAAATGGATCTTTAAAGAAAATCTCAAGTATTTCTTTGACTAATTTATGTGCTTCTTGTGGTTTTATGATTTCTCCACTTTCTAATTTCTTTGATAATTCATAAGCTCTATCCAATTTGTCATTTAATTTTGAATTTCTTTTTAATACAGCATTTGTAGCAAAAATTTCTTTTACCTCCTTACTATAAGTTTCTTTGTCCATACAATATCCTCCCTCGCAAATATTACTAATTCATCATGAATTAATTTATTTTATTATATCTTATTAATTTTACTTTTGTCAATGTGGCTTTAACTTGTGTAAAATATCGTATTGTTTTGTCATATTTCTATAAAACAATCTTTATTTTTTACTCTTAATCACTTAGTATTCCTATAGATATTTTAAAATATAGTCAATATGAAGTATTATTATAGAAATTATGTTTATTCCAATCAACACATATTCTTTTAAATTATTTTCTCTATTAAATTTTAATATCTTATACCCAAATCTAAACCTCTTATTTATAAAAGGAAAAATATAGGGCATCCTCTGGTTGTAAAGCAATCAGATAATATATGCAGTAAATATCCCAACAGTACATATCTAGTCAAATTCAAATTATATTTTATATCTATCTTTAATACTATTAAGGTTGTTATGATTGCACTTAATATTGAATGTGTTACTCCGCTCCTATGTTCGGTTAATATATATGTTCCTATAAACAAACCAATACTTATCAATATTCTGTTCTCTTTATAAATTCCATAAGCTATTAATCCAAAAGCCACCCCATATGCTACTATTTTTTTTATTACCTGGTACTGTTCTCTAATTAATAAATTTGATATAGCAAAAACAACTAATCCTACAACAAATGGATTCCATGAACTAGTAGAGGATCTATATATATTATTCCACTTATTAAATTGAATATAGCTTATTACTGCTAGTACTGTAGGTATAACCAAGCTCAATAGATTAGTTATTGCTCTTGATATGCCTGAATACATCTTATTTGATATTCTGCTTTCCAGATGGTCCAAATCAGCTAATATCGAAGCTATTCCTGTTGTTAGTATTGATACTATGTTTACATCTAATCCAAGTATTTTTATTTTAGACAATATTAATAGTCCAGTTATTCCTATTGCAGTATGCTCTTCATATTTCAAATTTATTCCCCCTAATTCAAATGAAATAAATTAAAATATTATAAACGGCGGGTAGTTTTCATTTTAAATCCAGCTGCATCTTACAGCTGGATCTTTTATCAAAATGAGTATTTTAAATCATCATAGATATTTATCTAAGTCATACTCCTGAGCTATATCTATATATGTTCCTCCTATATATTCTCTTGTATTTCCTCCTTTTTTGCCAAAGGATGTACACTCCATCCCATCTTCAGGTACTCTTGGCTCATTATAAACTTCACAAAAGATTCCTTGTTTTTCTTCAGTCATAAAACTACATATATTGCAGTATTTTTCTTCTTCGTCACATGGTCTTATAAGAAAACTATCTTCCCTTTCTAAAAGGCCTTATAGCTCTTATTTTGGCTAATGAATATAAAAAAGTTTTTTCTGTATCTACTCTAATTTTAATTGGTTCCTTATCTGGTTGTTCATAATCTGGATCTCCTGGTTCAGCTCCATAATTATTTTCTATAA
Organism: Caldisalinibacter kiritimatiensis; assembly: GCF_000387765.1. NCBI lineage: Bacteria > Bacillati > Bacillota > Tissierellia > Tissierellales > Thermohalobacteraceae > Caldisalinibacter > Caldisalinibacter kiritimatiensis. Next base: position 31,355 of record NZ_ARZA01000058.1, on the reverse strand, counting down.
TTCCTTGTCTTTCATCATATACAACTGCATACAAATCATCTGCTATAGCTTTCATAGCTTCCCTTCTTGCCGCCTCTACTCTATAATGCCATTCATCCAAAGCATCTTCAGCATCAAAATATTCTGTCCCTATAACTATTGCTTCAGCTCCCCTTATTGTAGAAGCTTCTCCAACGACCCCATTAGATAGGACCACCAAGATTGGCTTTCTTGGAGCTTTCGTTTCTTCTATATTATTCGGATCCCTTATTATCCTATATTGCTCTTCTATTCTCATGAATTTAACCTCCTTTTGGTTCCCACGGCATATCTTCTACACTTACTTGTTCCACTCCTCTAACACTGCCTAACCCATTCATATACATAAGCTTCCAATTCTTTATTGTCTTCCAGTATAATATTTTCTTTAACTCTTTTATACATATGTCCTTCTCCTTCGAGTTTATCTAAGTTCTGCAATGTTTTTTTATCGATTTCATAGACCTCTCCTATAACAACATCTTCTATCTGACTAGACTTTACTATGCCAGGGAATGAAATTACTACTCTATACATTTTATATCCTTTTAATAATCCCTTTCCTATAAACCTTTGATTCTTTAAAAAGTCATGGTTCGAATGTCTTTTCATTAAAGTTCCATATACAAACATTTTATACATATCTTTCACTCCATTCATGTGTATTAGTTATATTACGCTTTTTAAAGTATTCATAACCATGACTTCTTCCTCTATAAATCAATTCTCCATTAAAATAGACAAATAATCTATTGAGTTCCACACTACTCCATTCGTCTTTTTTTACAATATTTGTTAAAGGTCTGGTTGAGAAACATACATGTCCTTTCCCGCTATATTTATATAAAGAATCTTTAAAATTAGTATGTATAAATAAGTGTTTTCCATCAGATAAAAGTAAGTTTAATTTCCCATAAGGAGCTAGTTCTTTTATTGATTTTTCTATTACCTTTATTTTGTATTCTAAGTTTCTATCATTCTTTTCACGAAGATTTTGAGCTATATAACAGAATACTCTTTCACTATCAGTATCTCCCTTTGCTTCTTGTTGTATAAATATATCAAACACCTTAGGATCTATAATGCTTCCATTATGTGCAAATACCCACTTCTCATTATTTATCCCTTTAACAAAAGGATGTGTATTCTCTATTTTTTCTTCCCCTAGAGTTTTATATCTAATATGTGCTATTGTTAATTTTCCTGGCAAATTCTTACTAACAATATCCTTTGCAAGCTTACTCTTATACGCTGGATTAGCTTCCTTTATTAATCTAAACTCATTATCTCTACCATAAAAAGCTAATCCCCATCCATGAGGATGTAGATTTGAAAAATCAAAAAATGTTTTAAACTCTTATTAAGTTCATAATAGTTTCCACCATTAAATGCGTATAACATACACATATATATCAACTCCAAAACTTTAGTTTATCTTATTATATCCAATTATTTTACATGTGTCAAATTTTATTTTATATTTGTTAAAGTTTTAGAGTTATCTCCATGTATTCCTTGCTAGAACTCCTAATACATGTTCTTTGTCTCTTTTTCTTGAAAAAAAGATATCTAAAAATTCCATCAATGATTGATTATTTCTTTCATTTCTAGCATTGTTTAGCATATTCCCTCTTCTTTTCATTGTTTCCGGTGTTGGTGCATCCCTTAAATCTTTTGATCTTACCTTTTCTGAAGCCATAATTATTCCAGCAGCTATCTTTATATTAGCTTGAATTGTTGCTGGATCTAATGACCCATTAAAATATCTAAATTCTATAGTATTTGGTTTGTCTGGTCTATGTATGTTTGTTAAATTTATTCCATAATACCTATTACGATTCCCTATATCTTCCACTAAACTATGAACATCTGATTCACTTTCCATTGTAACTCTTCTTCTTGTACCATAGCTAGCTCTTTCGTTAAAAGGCATAGCATAATAACTATGTCCACTTCTTATTCTTCCCTCATTTCCTCCTGAAGCTCTGTAGATGGTTTCTTCATATCCTTTAATAGCTTTAAAAAATCTCCTCCACCTTTGTCTTGCTGTGTCTAATGGTTCCATACTCACATGAACATGTCCACCACATTTATAGTTTATTCTCGCTCCATGTCTTTTAGCTACTTCACATATTTTTTCTATTTGTTCCCACGTCTCAGGAGTATCTCTTAGAACAGGTGATACTAATTCTCCTCCTCTTCTTCCTGAGGTTACCGAACCATCTCTTTCAAGTGTCCACTTTCCCGGTGTACCTGAATCATGATATCTTACCATTCGTGGTTCCGATATAATTCCTAATTCATATAATTCTCTTGCTATTGCATCTGAATCTCCATCTACAAATTCAAGTTCTATACCAAATGTTATATTTGAACCGTTTAGAGCATTAGCCCTATCATACGGAAGAGGCACATTTTTAAGTCTTTCTAATGCAACTCCAAATTCTTCTACATTATCACAATAGAAATGTCCTTCATCTTCGTATTCTCCCGTTAAAGCTCTTCTATTTTCCTCGGCTATTTGATCCATGTTTTGCTGATTTTGCAGTGCTTCATTTATATTTATGTTTCCTTGCCCTATTGGCGAATCTGGTATGTTATATTCTTCTTGCAGCTGTCCTCTTGCTATATTTGCTGCCTGTATATGTCTGCATTCTTCCCCTCTAATTCTATAATGCATACAGTTGCATGTTGTATCTTCATAGTTTACATCATATGTATTCCCTGAAGGAGATTTAAACTCTAGCTATTCCTGGAGTATTAGGATCACAGGTAACTAATAATTGTTCATTTCTTCTTCTAGTTCTGGATTCCATATTAAACTGGTACCGTTCTTACTTCTTCTAATTCTATCTTCAAGTCTTGTTGCCATTTCCGTTTCTTCAATTGAAGCTGCTTCTTCTACTGCTTCTGAGTTTCCGATTCCTTGACCCATTGTATTTCTTGAACTTCTACTTGCAATTGTAGAGCTTCTGGCTTTAGGCATTTTTTTCACCTCCTAAATTATGCTTTAAGTTCATATCTTCATACAACTTGTTAAAGTACATAATATTTCTGTGAAAAATATCATCCTTTGTAAACTCTGTATTCTTATTTCTTCCTTCAAATAGCATCCCTCGTCTACTCTGAACAAAAGCTGATTGATTTAAAACTATTATCCGATGTCCAAAGGCAACTGCATGAATTTCTTTTACTCGGCGGGATGATGTTATGCCTATTATTAAGATCTCTATCTCCGGATCTATGTTCTTGCATAGATATCTAAAGCCTGTTAAATAGTTTTTCCATATGTTTGAAGCTTTTAACCTAACATCTACTACCTGGAATGAAAAAGCTATCATTTTGACCTTATTTCTTTTAATCTCCCTAATCCATTTATCCAAATCTTTCAAACTATACCAACTTACATCAGGAATTGCGTTTAGTCCAGCTTCAAGCATTTCATTATATACTATTGTAGTCCTTTTTATGTTGTATAAATGGACTAGTCTAGGAGCATCTTCATAAACTGAGAAATTTGGTGATATTATTGCCTTTATATTCATTCTTTTTAAATCTTTGTAATTATTTTTTCTATTATCCCAAAATCCTTCAAGAGTTCTATCTTTAACATAAAACTCTAGAACTGCTTCTGTACCTTCAGCTATGTTTAAAGCCTTTACATATCCATTATTTAGATACTTTGGATTAATCTTTTCTCCATTTCTTGAAAACATACTTCCTGCATGTAGTCCTATTACAGGCATTATATCTCCCCTAGGTTTTTCTTTAAATACATCAGGAAGAATAGGTATATGGGCCGGTAAATGAATTTTTTTATTTCCCTTACTTTCTATTTCAGGTCCTCCCACGCTCATTAAATACGCTATCCCTGCTGGTCTTTCAGGACATAAAGCAAAACAATCTCGACAATTCTTGTCACACATACAAACCTCACAAAGAGAACATCCTTCACAAAAATACTCTTTAAAAATACATGAATTGCAATTTCTCCCACATAGTCCACTCAATTTTAATAACCCTCCAAATAATCATCTATTTTTCTTCTTAGCTTTTTGAGTGATTTCCTTACTATTTCTTCTTCTTCACTTGATAGTTCTATCTTGTTAAAAAATTTTATTTGCCTTATTAATGTTCTTGTTAATTTTAATAATTCTAATACATCCGGTTTGTTTTCAGGCACATATGTCACCCCTTTCCATAGAAAAATTATACAACATTTTTCTATTTTTTTCATTTTCGGCGGGTTATATATAATGTAATTCATTATTCTTTGCTTTAAATTTTCATAAAAAAAGAACCAAAGTTGTTTTCAACTTTGATTCTTTTTATCTCTTTTATTTAAAATAATTCTCCAGGAGTTCTTCAATGCTCTTATACTGTTTTGTTTTAAAATTCTTTTCATTCTTGGATGTTAAAGTAAATCCCCATTCTTCAGAATCAATATTTGATATTCTACTATTTAATTCTTTTATTGATTTTTTTGCTTGTTCAATTTTTTCATCTATTTTTTCTTCTTCGGTTTTAGGCTTGCTTACTGTTCTTACACTTGTCTGGACTTATGGATAATGACCTATTTTATTCAACATAATCTTAAATTCTTTTTTCTCTATGATTTGCACTTTGAAATCAAATATTGAGTATGCTCCTACATAGTCTATATTTACATCTGGTTATATCTAATTTCACTCTTGTATTCCCATGACTAGCCTCAATAGTACTATTGCCTAATTTTCTAACATCAAACCCTTTATCTTTAAAGAATTTTTCAAAATCCCTTTCTGATTCATTCAAATAATCCTTTTTCTTTTGATAAACTAATTTCTTAAAAGTTTTTCCTAATTCATTTAGTTCTTTCTCTAGTTCTCCTAACTCTTTAATTTTGTTAATATTCATGTTATCCCCCTTTACTGTTTATTAATTTGATATCATATACCATATTCCAGCTATGACAATATATATCCCGAAAGTCAAACCTCCTTCCATAGTTTTTGATAAATCAGCTGTTGTTAACCAATTAGCCATTATTATCTCTTTTGTTGCTATAGCGGCTATTCCTGAAATTATACCAATTTTAGCAACTTTTTTTATTTTTTCTCTGTCCATCTCCTTACTCCTTTCAATGATTTTATTATATCACTTCAAATTTAAATTTTTCTAAGTAATAAAATATATAACTTCTCCCACACAAATTAATTTACATGTTTTATACGGGAGAAGGAAGGGGGACTATTGACTTTTAAAATCAGTATTACTATGTGTGTTATATTTTTATGTCCTTATGCAGCTCTTCTTTGACTTTGAATCTTCTTTTCAATTTTGTACTTTCTTTTAATACTTATGTACCTTCTTACATACTTAAATTCTTTAATATTAAAAATCCATATCCATATTGCCGGTATAAAAAACACTCTAACAAAGATGTCTAAAATATCAAATATTCCCATTTTACCCACTCCCTACTTTCAACTTAATTTAATTATAGTATATTGTTTTACGTTTGTCAAATATTTTTTTACATTTGTTTAGGCTTTTGTAAAAAAAGTAGCTGTTTATTACAGCTACTTAGTTATCACCTTTATAAGCTCTCCTATATCTCCATTCATTTTCTCAAACTGTTCTTTTGTTAACATTAATTCTACACTACTATCTTTTATATCTACTACATCAGGATTTTCAACTTCAACGATTATTTTATATTCACCTTTGCTCTTTTCTTTTATATTTCTCTACAATTCCTGTTACAATAGGTATTGTTGCATTTTCTATGACATGTTCATTAGCTTTTGATATAGACTTTATTTTAAAGTTTTTACCTACTATCTTTACTTTATCTCCTACTTCATATTCTAATTCTCCATCTACCTCCAATGTAAAAATATCCTTAAAATATTTTTTCATTTTCCCCTCAATCTCTTCAGGATATTTTACATTAGTCCAGGATGGTCTTTGAACCGGCAACAAGTTATTTAGCCAATCGCCTTTATCTTCTCCAGCTAAAGATTTAACCGTTAGACTAACTTGTCCTTCTTCTACTTGTATTTTTTCTATTTGACCTATATATGTTATTCTTGGTGCAAATATATTGCTTACTATTCCTCCGATTCCTGAAGCAAATATATAAACTATACATAATGTTGATGCTATAACTAACACTAATAACATTTTTGTACCCTTTGGATTCTTATACTCCATGTCTTTATACAAATCTATTAAGCTTTCTATCACTAACATCAACTCCTGCTTTAGATTTAATTTTATTCTTTATTATAATATCGACATTTAATGTATCTAGTTTAATAATTAGAATTTTTCATTACTTATAGTCTCCTCCTTATTTAATTTAAACATTATTTAAGAAAAACTTATTTTCCTTAAAATCAACCCAAATATCTACATTAAACTTACTACATATTTCGCTCAATATTCCTGTAATATCAAAGCCTTCTTCTTTCCAATTTTCCCCATATCCTTGTAGATAGTTTTCTAAATCTTTTTCATTAGAGATTAGTTTTTTTAGGTGCTCGATTTTTTCTGGACCAACAAGTATATATATTACCGAATCACTATCTGAATCATAATCTATTATATCAGTTATCATTTCACTTAAAAGACATATGCATTGTTCTAAATACAATTTTTTATTTAGCACTTCTTACCCTCCATTTTATAAATTCTTGTTATAGTAGTTAACAACTTCTATATATAACTTTATAACTTTCATGATACATACCTATTTTATATTTGTCTAACTCTAATTTTGCTCTTTCTATAATTTCTGCGTTTGAGTCATTTTCATTACAAGGGACTTGGAAAGTTCCTCCATATTCCCCTATTTGATATTTTACTATGGCATATCCTTTCATACTTATTCTCCTTTCAAATGATTTACATATATGTTTTCTCAGTTTTGAAATTAATTTATCTCTTGTAGAATTATATCTTTATTTATGAGGTCTGTTATGAGAAATGAGGTTATATATTTCCCTGTATCTACTCTGAAATAGGTAGATTTTTCACAAATCGGCTGGATAGTTCCTATAACCACTCGTTTATATTTTTTTCTAACCTTAACTTTCGGACTGTATTCTATCTTTACTTTTTTCCCTTGTTGTAGTTCTTTTTTCTTTTTTTCTAACTCACTTCTAGTTATCCCTCTACCCATACTCATTTTTATCCTCCTCTTACAATATACTTTATTTGCTTCCTGATTCAATTAATATAACCAATCGGCTGGTTATATTTTTGAAAAATATAGTTTCTAGTTTATGATCCTGGTGATAATTTATTGTATTTTTATTAAATCACAATTTTGTTCCAGCTTTGAGTCTTTATATTTTTTAAGTAATTTTAATGTCATATCTCTTGCTACAAATCTTTCTGAGCCTTTAAATTTATAATGTTCTAGCTTTTCTACCCTTATATCTGTAATATCTTCTTTTATTATTACAGGCCTTTTAATTACACTCACATAGTAATAAACCTTATTCTCATACCATGATTTTTCTCTTTTCAAAGATACTATAATTTCATAATCTATATTTTTTACTTTTTCTATATGCCTTTGTATGTCTTTTATATATTTATTGAATGCTTTTATTAATTGTTGAATGTCTCGTTTTGTTCTTTGTGCATACTCTTTACTCGATATTAAATCTTTCATATCATATAATTTCTAAATTTATAAAAATCAAAATATACGATTTGCCTTTTGCCTTCTTGATATGGCATTTCAATTCCTCCCTAATATTAATTTAATGTATCAAACCACTTATTAAAATTTGCCATTTATCCGTTCCCCCTTCTTTGTTTTTATGATATATTCTTATTATATATTTGTTTTTTACATTTGTAAAATTTTATTTTATTTTTGTAAAATAACGATTAAAAAAAATAATCTTTATTCTCAAAATCAAAGATGCAAGCATTACAATGCTTGCATCTTTAAAAGTACACTTGCCCGAAAGCTATTTAACAATTGCCCATTTAAGGGTTCTTTTACGATTGCCCACTTAAGGGCTATTAAACGATTGCTCACTTAAGAGTTCTTTAATCTTTACACTTTTATTATATTATACTGATACCATAGTGTCAACGTGTTTATAGGTTGTTGTGTAATACTTTGCTAATATCATCTTCTATTTTTTCTCTAGCTTCGGACAAGTAATTTTCAAGTAAAATTTTACTTACTCCTTTAATAATATAATTTCTATCGGTTTTTACATCAAATATACCTTTATTTTCCTTAACTCTTAATGGGTCTGCTATTCTTATTTCATCTACATGCATCCTACTAGGCAAGTCATTTATAAAGTTTTTGATTACTATATCTATTTCATAATTAGGATTTGGAGCTGTTCCATCCTTTATAGATGTTATTGGTAGTACTACATATTTTGTCCCAAAATCTTTTAAAATATAACAATAGTGTCCGTTCATATATTTCTTTTGGATATCCTCTTCTAAGATTTAAATATGCTACCTGTCCTTCTTTTGGTCTTGGAGAAGGTGTATAGTATGTTGTTGATGGATTTCCTGTCTGTCTTGGTACTAACCTGTTGTAAAAGAAATGAAGTTCTTTAACCCAATAATTCAATTCCTCTACAAATCCCATCACATAATCTGCATCATTTATATCTTTTAGTTTTGATATTATTTGACCCATTATACTGTCAAATTTTCTTTCTTTTTCCCTTTTGTTTTTTACCTTCATTCCCATCACCACTCTTTCCCATTTTTATTCTTTTTTAATATAACACATTTGAAAAAGAGTGTATTTTAAAAGTTTATTTTATATTAGTAATCATTGTTGCCGTGATTATTTTGTACACTCTTATACATAATTTGACTTAATTTGCTTCTTTGCTCTTTAACTATTAATTTATCTAGTATTTGACTTTTTTTAACTATCTCTGTAGATATTAAATTGTTTATGTTTTTAACAGCTAATTTATTTAATTCTTTTTTTAATTTTACAATATCTTTCATTATCCTCTCTCCTGGCCCGCAACATTTATTTAATATAATCTCCATACACTATGTATTTTTTTTCTTCTTTTAATGGGTAGATGTTTTTAAGTATACTTAGCATTTCTTTCCCGCTACATGAAAATAAAGGAAAGTTTGAATTTTCATCTATTTCTTCTAAAATTTCCTGAATACTACTGGCTTTTTCTTCCTGTAATATTCTTACTATGTAATTTAACGCTTCTATTTCTAGTTTTATATTTCTTCCATTCATCTGAATTCCCCCTGTTTTATATTTTAGAACCTTACTTATGTTTTTATTATATCATTTTATTTTACGTATGTCAAATTTTATTTTACATTTGTTAATCGTGTCGTTTTGTTTGTCTTTTATTCGCATAGTTTAAAAATATTTTTATATTAAAAAGCACTTGCTATTTATTTTTTAGCAAGTGCTTTTTAATATGTATTTTTGTATAAAACTCTCTGGAAGTTCCCTGGTCTTTATATAGCATTTTATATATGGATTAGGGAGTGGTACAGGAAGTACTAACATCAAAGCAGCCGGCAAGAAATTCATTACTTTTTCTATTATATTTGGTTTTGTTATCTCTATGGAATTACAAAAAATTTTCCTTAGCTTTTCTTCTTTTAAATGCCAGGTGTAAAACAAAACATCTTTCTCTAATTCTTTTGCTGTCTTAATGGTTTCAATACATATTCTATAAAATTTATGTTTGTTTCTTTTTGCCTTTCTACCTATATGTAGTTCTATAAAGCCTAAAGGATTATAATGACTATCTCCTGGTAATTTATATATGTATTTATTACATAGAGTTATTAACGAAGCAACAGATGCAGTTAATACAGATTCTCTAATATCTAATGTTATTTTATACCATAAAAAGAATAACGTTAATACTACTGTTGGATATATAATCGAAGCTGGTATTTTAAATTACAACTATTCTCCTCTCCCTTATTATAATTATTTTTCGTGAAGTTATATTTTTATTTTATTACTCTAAGTTTAGGTTTTTCTTGTTCTTTTCTAGTCCTATATGCAGCATTCATTATGCTATTTATATTAAACTTAATTTTAACTGAAGGTTTATCTTCAGATTTTATTTCTAGTTCCAGAATTCTTCCATAAGGTCCATCCCAAAAACCTGTGATTTTCATGTATGTTTCTATTTCTAAATAATCATTAGCAGCTTGCATGTCTGGATTCCTTTTTACTATGTGATCAAACACTTCTACAAGGTGTTTTTTTATCTTTTCTTCAGTTTCTCTGTCTATTTGTACAGTGATCCCTTCTAAAAATACACTCCAATTATATGATATTCTATCAATCATGTTTATTTTCTCTTTTTTCTCACTCCATACTTTTTTCCCCCGATTATTAAAATATTGTGCTAGACATATGCATCCTAACCCAATTACTAATAAAACTACAGTTCCTAATATAAGCAATTTCTCTACTCCCATTTTTTCACCTCTCTCACACATTTTTTGTCGCGATAGGCATTACCCCTCATAATATTTCAAAAACGCTTAGAAGCCAATTTGAAGCCTCTTTATTTTTGTTTGGTTATTTAATTTGTAATTTCTATGCTTTCTACTGCTCTTTCTATATGTTCTCGATGTGGTTTGCCATAAATTTTTAACATTTCTAATGAATCTCCTGTTATTTCAGATATTGTTACATGATCTGTTCTCTGATCTAATAAGTTCCTAATGAATGTATGCCTCAGCGTATGCGGAGTTAAGTTTATATTAATCATATCTCCATATTTCCTAACAACTCTATAAATGCCTGAGGTTGTCATATAACATCTTTCTCCTACTAACAAAGGTTCTTCCAGGTATTCTTTTTGACTTCGTGCTATCTTGGGTCTAGTTTTCAAGTACTCACTTATAGCCTTTCTAACATCCTTATTAAGACTTATTGTTCTACTTTTATATCTTTTACTGTTTTCAATGTGTATAACTCCACTTCTCTCATTTATTTCGATATTTTTAAGTTTAAGTTTAGCAAGTTCTCCATTTCTAATTCCTGTATTGTAAAGAATACTGAATATACATATATCTCTTTTGTTATTAACTGCGAATACTAAATTAAATAATCTTATAACTTCTACTCTTTTAAGAGATTTTGGAGCTATTTGTTGTTGTGGTATAGTTTCAAGTCCTTCTGCTGGATTTTCTTTAATATATCCTCCTTGTATTAAATATTTGCAAAACCATTCTAAGCTTGTTATTTTTCTATTTATGGTTGAAGCTTTATATACCTTTTCATGTATCATGTATTTTTTGTAACCTATTGTCATTAACTCTGTTACATATTCAGGCTTGAATCCTTCATTTGCTTTATTTATAAATCCAATAAATAATTTTATATCTGTTATATAATCCTTCTTTGTTTTCCGTGATATATCTTTTTCCTGAAGATACTTTTCAAAACCTTTTAATACTTCCATTTTTATCACCTTCCCATCTAGGCGTTCCTGGATGTAACTTATTCTTTCATGGTTAATTGTTTGTTCGGCGGGTTATTGTTTTCAAATATAAGCAGCTATCATTTTAAAATCATATACTCACTAGGTATATAATTAGTTCTATACTTTGATATTATGCCTTTTTCTTCTAACTCTTTTATAGCAGCTGCTATAGTTGCTCTGCTTTTTATTCCTGATTCCTCCATGAGTTCATCATAGTCTATTCTTACTGTATTAATCTTAACTGGCTTTATTTTAGCTAAAGCGTATAATATAGCTAATATTTTAAATGTAGTGTGCTTCAAGTCCTTATATTGGTATAAATTTAATATATCCATTTTGTTTACTTCTCCTTCCTGGATGAAGTTTAATTTTTGTACTTTTCATCTTTTCTTAATTATTTGTAGTTTAAATTTTAAACTTTATTGTCATTATGATATTTTTAATACCATGATTTCCCTCCATCTATTACATGTACCCATTCTTTTTTACTTTTATGTTCATATTCAAATCTTAGATATGTTGTGACTTCTTCTTCTTTTGCTTCAAGGTGTTTATAATTTTCATCTTCCCATTTATATAATAAACTTTTTCTCCCATTTCTATTAAATGCCATGATAGTGCCACCTATAACTACAAAATATTCTACTTCAGGTTTTTCTTTAGCTAAGTACTGTATATCCTCTACAAAATATATACCTTTTGGCACTAAATCCGCTCTGGACTCCAATCCTAGTCCATTAAAAAAATTAATTATGAATTTTTTATATATTTTTTTATTTAAATCATCAAGTTGTTTATATCCCTCAACTTTCTCATAATCAATTCCATGACATTTTAATAAATCCTCTGTGTTCTTTAGTTTATAATCCGTTAACCCATTCATTTTATATATGTTTTCAATTTGTTCTCTTCTCATGTCCTTTTAGCTCCCTTCTGCTTCCAATTCAATAAGCATATCAGTTAATTCTTCATCTATTTTCTTTAACCTTTCATCAATACTATCTGGTATCCTTTTACCTTCTTCCTCTTGTTTTTTAATGTCTTTTAATATATTAAAAATATTAGTTATCTTTTTAGTAAATTTCTTTGTAGATAATTCCATACTGTCTCCTCGCCTTTCTATGAATTTTGCTTAAAATTATCGTGCTAATTTTTCAACTATTAATCTATCTTTTTTGCTCTTATATAGTATAATTTTATCATTTTTTCGCATGATAATTTATATTATCTTGCTGGTTTGTGGTTGTATATTTTTAACTTAATTTGTAGCAAAATTAAATATCTTATTTGCTATTGAAATTAAAATTAAACATATAAATAATATTAGTGGTGCTATTTCTGGATCTGCTACTCCTCGTTCATCCTTTAAATATTTTATAAGCATTTTAAATCCTTCTTTATTAAGTTTCAATAAAATCTTAATTTACTATTGATAATTTAATCTTATTTTAATAGTCAATTTCCAATATATTCATCTGTTTTATCTATCAATTTTTGCTTTTTTTAAAATTCTTAATAAAATTTTCAGTAAATATTGGCTCCCGAAGTATATAACCACCATCCTTTCCTATTTTACTTTCTATTTTAACCCCTAAGTCTATAAGCTCCTCTTTATATTTTCTAACATTTCTGTTTTTCATATTTAATTTCTCTGCTAAGTTCTTTATATTCATTTTACCATTTACCTGTAGCAAAATAATCATTTCTATCCCTTTTTTTAGTTTTGACACATTTCTCCTCCTTTCCAATATAAAAACGGTGGGTTATATTTTTTATTTATCTATAGTTAAAAAATTTTTTACCTTAGTAAAATGATGGTTAAAAAATATATTCACTCTACTACTTTTTTTATCCTTATAATTTCTTCTTTTAATTTTTTAAGGTATTCTTCTTTTGATATTTCTTTTTTGTCTATTCCCGAAAGTATCTTAATTAGTTTTGTTTCATATCTCTCTATACAAATATCTATTTCATCTTTTTGTTCTCCAAAGAAAGTATCTATAGCCATTCTCATAAAATCTGCATTGCTTAGTTTTTTTCCAAACTTCTCTAAATATTTCTTCTGATACTCAGCAATTTTATACGCTCTTACATTTCCTATTCTAAAATCTATCTTATGTTTTTTAGCCATATGATACTCTCCTAACATTTTTCTTTATTTTTATTATATATTTTAGTTTTACATGTGTCAAAACTTTTTTTACTGTTATACAATTTTGTCTGACATTTTATATTATTTCTGGATTTATGTCCGACAGTCATTAAATTTATTTTGTAAAAAAAGCAGCTCTAAGAGCTGCTTGATAATTTTTTGGCTTTAATTAGAATTTCTTATCCTTGGTTTTACTAATTCAAACATATTGCCTTTAATAGTTAATTGTAGATTGTCAGTTTCAATTCTTCCTGTTCTTTCAGCTGTAGCTACTATTTCATAGGTTGCATCTGGAGTTTCAAGCGGAACTATATAACTTCCTCTCCAGGTATTTAGGTCGTTTGTTGTTTGTTTCATTATCTGGTATTAATTCAACTTGTTCTCCATTCCAAAGTTCTATTGTTACTTTTTCTGCGTACCCTTCCGTATTACATGTAAAATGTACTCTTTCACCGGCTAGTGCTGGATTCGGATTCACCTGGCCTGTAATAGCAAGTGCTATCTTGGTTGTAAAATCAAGGTTATAGGTTCCTATCTTGTTGTTCGTTGTTCTAGCTGTAAATATAGCAATATCAGATATTTCTCCTACTGCTGGATCTATGTACACAATTTCTTCCCACGTTTTTGTTGTTCCATCATTTGATATTTCTATCATGTCAAAATTTGTTCCTAAAATATTTACATCAACATCATTTACATATATTGAAGTTGTAGCTCTTATTGTAATGGTCTCTATCCAATATCATAACTGCATTAGAATTACTACCATTTATAGACCCTATTAAATTTATTGGAGTCTCTACTTTAACTTTATCCTGAACAATCGTTTCGTTCCCATTTAAAATATTTCCTCGTACATAAAAATTTATAGTAATCTTTATCTGGTTTTGCAGAAGAAATTGTATAAGTTCCTGTCCAGGTTATATCATTCCCTATTTTTGCTCCTTTTGTAAGGTTTATTGAGCTTTCTCCTTCAAGCCAAACTTCTACGTTATTAACATCTACTGGACATGTAGTAATAGCTTCAATTTGTATACTTTAACTTGCTGCTATTCCTGTAGGATATGAAGGAGAAAGACTAACATTTATCTCTAAAAGTGTTTCTACTGTAAGAGGTATAACTTCCTTAACTTCATTATTGTAAGGGTATACCCCATATATTTCTATATCATATACTCCATCCATTAATGTTTCTAAAGTGGTTATTTCTTTTTCATAATACTTATTGCTACTATCTTCATTTGTCTTATCCAATGTTATCCATTCATCTGTATATGGAATATATGCAACTGCCCCTCTAGTCCATCTTTACTTAATGTTGCTTCAATGGTGTATTTTTGACTTGCATAAATTGTACTTGGTGTAAGTTCTGAATTAAGTCTTAAATCTAATACAGTAAATTGTTTTGTAGCTGTTGCTTCGAACCCTTCGGGACTTCTAACTATTATTTTTACTTCATATATTCCACTTTCATTTATCTGTGGTAGGTTAAAACTACTTATATAGTTTGGCATATTGTCAGATTCAAATATGGTAGTGTACGTATCACTTGCTATGTTTTTATATTCTACTTTCATATATTTTATTCCATGGTTAGGTACTGTAAGCCCATAATCTTCATTATATGCTCTATTTTCTATTGTAACTACACTACCTTTTTTAAATACATCGTTGCCTACCTCATTACCCGGGACTTACAAGTTCAAAATCAGCTACAGGTCCTGAAGCTACTATAACTTGTCCCCCATGAATCCAATCAGTTGAAGCTCCATCTTCATCATATGTCTTTACATAGAAGTCATACTTCCCTTTCTTATCAAGAATTTCTGTTGGTTCATTTGTTACTATATTATGATTGTCATGTTTACCTTGACTGTTTTCAAAATATGTATCATCATGGGTAAATATATATTCTACATAATCACCTGAAGGGGTATCATCTGTAATTATTAATTATATGTTCAATGCTATCTCCTATTTTAATAATATTAGGAATAACTATATATTCTACTTGTGGAGCTTCATTTATTACATTAACTCCTTTAATTATTTCTGCTGTTTTAAATACCCTATACTTGTCTAAATCTTCACCATTTAAACCTATACCATTTACATAACTTTCTGTTACTATTTGCTTGTCTATATTTAACCCTATTTTATCTAATTCTATTTCTCCATATTCATTAGGCTCTATTGGATAATATTCGGTTCCATTTGGAGTATATGTTCCATCTCCATTGTCTATATATTTTGTACCTTCTATATAGTATTTTACTGTTCCTATTTCATCATCATTGGAATAACTACTGTCATTTATTTCAAAGTTAGCAATACCTAGCTCATTCCTATACCCATCACCTACTAAATTAAAGTCTGCAACTGGTGGTAAGTCATCATTAATGGTAAATGGTACTGTTATTGTTGTTGGATTACCCTCTATATCTTTAAGGGTAACTATAATACTATGCTCACCTGTTTGTGTGAATACTCTAGAAAATTCTAGTGTACTTGGTTTTGAGTTTGGTAAATAGTCTGTTCTATCAAAGGATATATTTAAAGAGCTCCAATCTATATCGTTACTTCCCTTTATTGCTGTGATTACAAAGTCTACTCTATGATTAACTCTTAAATCTCCAATTATATCTACAAAAATTTTAGGTTTTACCGTCTCATGTAATACAGGTGGAAATTCTCCATCATAAACTATTATTTCTGTTGGATTTTCATTAGACCATTTTCTGTAATTGCTATAATTGTCATTTCCTGGTGGTGGATTGTCTTTCTTAAGGAATGTTACAAAATATCTTCCTGCTTTATCTATACTTGTTTTTGGTGATGTCAGCCATTGCTCGTTATAACTGATTATACCATCAGGGTGTGGATATGATAAATCTTGAGTATATTTCCATAGTTCACCACTTGCTTTGTGTTCAGAGTCATTTTCATAATCAGAATAGTGTTTTTCGTATATAATGGTTTCCCCTTTTTTAACATATATTGTTTTTTTATTTCCTTGTGTTGTTAAAATTGACTCAACATATTCTTTTAATTTAAATATGGCATTGTCAAGATTTGTATATGTCGTAAAAACACCGTTTGTACCGGAAGCTAACTGTTCACCAATATAACGATTATCTTCACTTCCTAGGAAAACAATTTTTGCATTTTTATTAATTGCAATATTACATATGTCATTTATTTGATTTTGTGTTATATCTATTGAATTTTTCGTTTTTATAATTATCAAATTATTTTCACTGTTATCTCTAAAATTATAATTATTTAATTTATTAATTACATCTTCATAAAACCCTATATTTAATTTATAATGAACAATCCTACCTGCTTCCCAGTGATAATTGCCAACAAGATAAGATAAATATTTACCATTTGGCGATAAAGCATAATCTTGATAACTTGAACTTAAATTATAAGTGTATCCTATATCGTAAACAGTTTTGTTTTTGGAATAATCATAAACACAAGTACCTTTATCAATAATAATAAAAACTTTATTAGAGCCAATTGGCACTACCCTACCCCTTGAATTATCTTCTAATATTTTGCCATCACTAAAGTATATAGTTAAAACAGAATTATTTTTATCAAAGTCAATTAAGTCATATATAGTAACAGAGCTATCTCGATAATAACCAAAACCGGCATACCTTTGTTGAGTATCTATAGGTAGTATTAATGTAGGGGTATTACTTTCCATCAGAACCTATACTTACTTTCTTACTATAATAAAAGTTATCTTTATAACCATTTTTAAAATGTACACCTTCAATATATGCAATTCCATATCTTCCGTCATATTGTGTATTAACACGTTGTGTATCGCTACTCCATATTGAGCCTTGCAATTTCCCATCAACTAGTCCATAAGAAATTTTGTCATATTTATTAGAATAATTACTATCCTCTCTAAAATAGATATTACAGTTTTTATCGAATATATATACAGGATTAATTGCTCCATCTCCATAAATAAATTTTGTTAGCACATAATCTTCTTCAATTATTTTACTATCCACTTCTTTTTGCTTTAATTGGCCATAGCCAAAATCATAGTTTAATTCTGTATGTGTTATTATATTTTCAGTTGTTAGGTCTAATATTAATAGATACACTCTTATTCCATTATCTCTATATTGAGTTTCATACTTACCATCTACTTTACGTTTATATGTAGCACCATAATAATGTGAATATGGAATAGTTATTTTTCCGTTATGTATGACTGGATTAGAAATTGTGCCAGAATAAACGCCATATTGCCATTTTTGAGACCATGTATCAAGATATTTTGAATAATCTTCCGGACTCATAACTTGTTGGAATGTTCTAGATATCTTTTTTACTAAAGTATTAGTGTTATTTATAGTTTTGTATATTTCTATACTTAATCCTGAAGTTTTATATGAGTATACATAATTGTTATATACTCCAAAATATTTACCTGGTAAACTTTCATCTTTTAAAATTTGTCCATTTTCATAATCAATCTCTATATATCGGTTTTTATATTTTGATACAAGCCGCAATATATCTTTTTTATTACTGTCAATTATAAACTCATAATCATTTAAACTTTCATTTATTTCTATTGAGTTTAGTATTGTACCATTACCTACATCAATTTCTTTTATTATATTACCTTCTATAATAAAATTTCTTACAAACCATTGTCCATTTTCTTTAAATTTATAAGACTTTATATTTGTTGTGCCAAACACATCTTCTAGTTTATATTTAAAATCAAGTTTATTGAATCCTATGCCAAAATAACCCTTGTCTTCTGGAGGTAACACAGTATAAATATAATCTCCTCTTTTAAAAACATAACCATTATTATCGACAAATGATTCAAAATCAATTCTGCCTTTTAATTACCAAGGACTCTTAGTTTCATCTAGCACTGTCACAGGTTCATTACTCATATCTACATCTATGACATCTTGGTTTACATCAACTATTATATCTGTTCTGTTATTTAACTCTTCTTTTAGTAAATCTGTAGCAGATATTGTGTTTTGTAATTCCTTTTCATCTTCAAAAAACAACATATCAATAGGCTTTCTTTTTATTATATCTAGTGATGTTACAGGAGCTATATTATCAATTTTTACAACTTCTGTCTTTCTATCAGAAAGAAAGTCATTGTTTGACACATGTTCAGGGATATGGTCAAAATCTTCTTTTACATAAAAATCTATTTCTATTTCTCCAACTTTGTCAAGTTCAATTTCTATTTCATTTTCATAAGATGGTATAAATATAAAATTTTCATCACTTATTTTTCCATCATTATCTGTATCATATCTGTATTTAAGTATTTGTTGTCCTATAATATCATTATCTAGAGAATTATGATTCTTATTTATTGTGACTACTGCTTTCCCCTCTGAATTTCTGAAGATGTTTTTAGCAACTATTAAATTCAGCTATAGGTCTTAAATCCTCTTTTATAGTAATTGTTTGTTTTTGAGTACTTGTTTTACCCCTTGTATCTTGCTTTGTTACCGTTATTTCATAATCTCCTGTTTTCTTAATTGTTGTTGGCAACTTGCCATCTTTATATTTTAACGTTTTTATATAGTTTGTATTTATGGAGTCACCCTCACCTATTATTTTATATGTTTGTCCATTTGATAAATCTTTAATTTTTATAATAGTTTTACTTTCATCTATTGGATGTTCAATGTGGGCTTTAGTTAAAGTGGTATCAATAATCAATTTTCTATTTACTTTTTTTGTGCATGAAACCGAAAATATTGTATGAGGTGTAGGTAAAACTATTACTCTCTCTATATCAACATCTGAACTTTTTCTAGCTCTTAATGTATATTGAATGGTTTGTGTTCCTAATTCTTCTAAATATACTTTTCCTCCATCAGGGCCCAACCTTCCGTATCTAGAACATGAAAATTTATAACTATATTTAGCTATATTTTTTTCTACTGCTTCTTTAGGTGTCATTTTTTCATCTCCATATACAACTGAACTACCATAAGTTGTAACTTGAAATGCTACACCTTCATATACAATATCAGGAGCTTGTACATGTGCCTCAACACTTGTTGGAGTGTTATCTATAATTTTCGTAACAGCAATATTACTCCAGGCTTCTTTACCTGATGTATCTTTTATCCAAAGTTTGAAATATCTTTCTCCTTCTGTTGAGTAGTTTACATTTATACTAGATTGATTATCATATGATGGCTCATGAATTAAATTATTTATGTCTGTGCCTAAATACCACTTCCATTCAACAATCTTAGCTCCTGTCGATTGAAAACTACCTTCCCCTGTAACAGTAAAAGTTTCATTTATAACTGCTTCATCAGGAGCATTGATTATTGCTATAGGTTCCGAAGGAACTACTGCTTGTTGTTTTTTAACAACTATAGTGTCAACTTTACTTGAGTACTGTTCTGCATTGTTTCATACCTCAAGTTTAAATGTATACACACCTTCTGTAAGCCTTATATCTGGTTGTATTTGATTTTCAATAACATTTGAGTACCCATTATCCCCTGTTATAGTCAGCTTTCTGTACTCAATAGCTGAATACTCTGCGTATGAAGTATCTTTATATCCTACATCCTGGTATACATATACTTCATCTTTTAGTTCAAAATCTGCTGTTACGCTTGGTGGGTTTTCTGGTACTTCTATTTTCTCACTAGGTGGCATTACAAAGGTTTCATACCATAGTCTGCCAACAGATGTTTTATGCCAACCACGAGCCAAACCGGCTGTATATTCAGTTGGTGGTGAAAGTATGTGAAAATGTTCTGCTAACCATATTGGGTCATATTCATCTGGAGTTTTTCCTCCCCTTTCTATGTCACGAACCCATACCATTGTTTGTAACCATTCTCCTGCTTGTTCTTTGTCACTAAAATAATAAGGAGATGGATGTTCAATATTCATTTTATATATATAGTCTAAACTCTGCCAGTTCTTTTGAGATGGACTTCTGCCACTATCGGCATCTAGTGGAAAGTCAGGGTTCGAGTATTTGTTTGCATTTATATCAAATCCTAAATATCTCCACTCGCCACTTTGACTGTCATAGTCATTACCATATACATTTTTTACATCTTCAGGAGTTCCATATACTGCTATTCCACTATCAAGATTAGTTACAGATGTTATTCCTGAATTGGTTAAAAGCTCTTTATTTATAGGATATGTATTGCCTTTAACAGTTATCTGAGTAGGAACTTCAGGAGGAAGTGTTACTACTCTGCCATCATCAAGTATTACTGTGTTACCTGAAGCTTTTGCTTTGTTATCAATATTTAGTTGTAGAAAATCTAAAGGAATGGTTGCAGATAATATTACTGCAACCATTAATACTGAAATAATTTTCTTTTTCATTATCTTTTCACCCCAAATGCTATACTAGTTGAGGAAGGCATACTTTTTAGTTGATATATTCTTCCATTAGATTTACCATTTACTACTTTATCGGTCCATATTATATCTTCAAATGTATTATAGATTTCTTCGTATCCATTAGGAAATATCTCTTTTAATATTTCTTTTGTTAATACTAACGTTTCGTCTGTATGGTCTTTAACTTCAATAAAGTATGCATACAGCCCTTCTTCTGTTTCATCTGTCCATACTCCAACTCTCATAATGTATTCATACATTGTTGAATCCTTATTTGGTACATAATATATACCTGCTACATCATCAAAGTTAGCAACTTCAATTATAGGTCTACTTCCCTTTTCTTCAAATACCTTTAGCGCTGTGTTATATACATAAGCTATGTCTTTATTTGCGATAGGTACTTCCTTTCCATCTACGATTATTTTTGTTGATATAGGTGCTTCCCTTTTCTCTGGTTCTAAGAATCTAACCACCATAGTTGAAGCTTCTGCTCTTGTAGCTGTATTTTCAGGTTTGAATGTTCCATCTGGATATCCTGTTATTATGCCTTTAACATATGCTTTAAGTACAACATCCCTAAATTCTTTTGGTATATCATTATAGTCTATAATTTGTTCTGCATAAGCTAGTATATTGCTTGGATAATCTTCATCTAAGGCTCTAACTATCATTCTAGCCATTTCACCACGGGTTATATTTTTATTTAAATCATCAAACTCACCTTCTAAAACATAATCTTCCTCAATGGCTTTATTTAGATAGTTAGTAGCCCAATGACCATTTTTATAAATCCCTACATCTTCATGTAAGCTAGTAACAAGTATCTTAGTAAATTCTGCTCTACTAATAGGGTTATCTGGTCTAAATGTGCCATCCAAATATCCCTTTATTACTCCTTTTTCAAATAAAGGTTCTATATATGCTATAGCCCAATGACCCTTTAAATCTTGAAATTTTTTTGTTAAATTATTAATCAGATTAGCAACTTCATCTTTTGCACTTTCTAAAATCGTCTGTATCGAATTTTTATCCACTTGTCCTATATTTGCATTGCCTTCGTCTGCAAAAACGCTTACAGAGGCAAATATGAGGCTTAAAATTAAAATTGATGATATCAACCTCTTCATTTTCTCCTCCTCCTTCTCTATTTTACAGTTTTTGGTTAGCATATATTTTGGGAAAACTGTTTTTTGCAAAAAGCTTTAAAAAACCACTAAATAGTATTGGATCAAAATATCTTTTTTCTTCTTCCATTATTTTTAATGCTTGTTCATGTGTAAGTTTATTTCTATAAACTCTGTCAAATGTTAATGCATCATATACATCAGCTATTCGAATAATTCTTGAACCTATAGGTATTTGTTTGCCTTTTAGCTTTTCTGGATATCCTGTGCCATCAAAATTTTCATGATGATATCTTATTATTTTAGCTATTCCCTTAGTATTTTCCATATTCATTTTAAGTATTTCTATACAGCTATATTCTACATGTTTTTGTATGTGTATTCTTTCTTCTTTATCTAATCTTCCAGGTTTATTTAATATATTTTGATCTAAATAAGCTTTTCCGATATCGTGAAATATAGATGCTATTTCTATTTTTTTTAAATCTTCATTTTTTAAATTCATTTTTTCCCCAATTTTAACACTCAAATGTGCAACTCTTACCCCATGACGTAAATCTTCTAAATTCAGAACAAACTGATTCATTTTTTCTCTCCTTTGCTAATCTAATTTAGTCTTATTTCATTTACACATCTATATTTTCCATCTTTTTCTTCAACTTTTGCTTTATTGTTTTCCAATTCTAAAAATTCTAAGTATAGAATATGGATCTATCCATATGTTTTCTTCTTGTCCATTTATTTTATATTTAACTTGTATCTGTAAATGTAGATGTGGTTCAAACTTTCCTGTTGTACCTATAGAACCATATCCTGAATCTTCAAACATAACCAATTATTTGTCCTGCTTTAACTTTAATCTCCTATTTCTATTTCATCTGCATACTTTTCAAGATGTGCATAATAATAATATTTGCTTCCCATCTCTAGTCCGTATACCTATCCTCCATCCGCCCAATTCATCCCATCCCATTTTTTCAACTATCCCAGTTTCTACTGATACTATAGGTACTCCTTTATCCGCCATTATATCATTTCCTAAGTGGCTTCTATTGCCTCCATATGTCCTTTCAGCTCCAAAATCATTATTATGTACATAATCGAATCCTTTTGGAATAGGGAAATTATGCCCTAAGTCCCCAATTTTCTTTCCATTCTACTACCTCTTTAGTTTTTTCTTACCCTGTTTCTTCATCATTATACACTCTTATACTTATTTTCATTCGTTCATATTTCCCTACAAAACTTCCTACAGCAGACTCAACCATTTCCTGTAAATCTGTTATATTTTCTACTGTGTTTAATATATTCCTTCCTTTTTCAGCTTCTTTATAAGCTTCCTTCAAATATTTATTATTAAATTTTTCCCAATCATCTGATTTATATAAAGCATATGTAAGAAATTCTTCAAAGTCCATTTTAAATATTTTTTTATATGTTTTACCTTTTTTTCGTCTTTCCTTTTGTTCTTCATACTCTTCTCTTATATCATCAGCGTATGTTAAAGCTTTTTGGTAATATCTTTCATTAATCCTTAACTGAAAAGTATTTTGTGTGGTTTCTGTTATAGTTCCTCCACCTAGTATTAACATCATTATAATAAGTAAAAACATTGTTCCACCTAGTCCTGGAAGTAAGATTAATAATAATTTTATTTTCAATTTTTTCTTCACTTTCTCCATATTTACACCCTTTCTTATGTATCGGCGGGACATTTTGTTTTGACTTTATTAAAATTTATTGTATTTGTCACCTCTCTTTAACAAAAATATAGATATACCTTCCGGTATATCTATATTTTACCTTAATTATTTTATATATGTCAAAAAATTTTTTATGAATTTAAAATTACATTGGGTGGAAATTCTTTACTAGTTTATCAGGGAGATCCGTATCTATGTAAGGTCTTATCGTTACAGTCGTAAATATTCCTATGAAAATAGGTCTTATTTGAGCTTCTATTCTGGAATGTACACTTACCATGTCTATATTAGTTACTACTGGAGTAACAGCTGGAAGGTCACTTTCATTATAAATTATTATATCCAGTACTTGTATTGGTCCTTCTATTCGCATATTTAGTCCTATAGGCTCTAGACTGTCATTGAGTTTTAAATTCTTTTTTAAATACTCATAGAATTTAGTTTCTCCAGTCGATTTATCAATGTAAAGCTCTCTGTCAGCTAATCTTGTTCTATCTATTTCAGCATATACAGCTCTATTTGCCATGTCCATTTGAGTCTTAATATAAAAATAACAAATTCCAATATATATACAATCTAGAAGCAGTGCTATAACTGTTATCATTATTAAAATTACTGTTAACCCCTTTAAAGCTACAGCTCCTCCAGCTTTTTCATTCATTTTTAATTTTTTTAGCATTTTTATCTACCCCTAATTATTATCAAAAAAATATGATGTTGTAGCACCATCAATTACTAGTTGTGCTGTTTTAGTTTGTGATACTATATTAACTAAATTCTCTACATCATACTCTTTATACTCTTTATCATAGCTTATTTCTAATATTATTTCGTCTCCCCAATCAACAGGAGCTAATGTTCCATTTACTGTTATTTTACTTCTATCCAATCCAAACCTTTCTAAAAAATCTTTTATAGCTGTTTCTATTTCAGGAGTTAATCCTCCTTGTTGTTGCATCATATCCAAACCTTTATTGTATGCTATAGTCATAAGCAATTCAGTAAAACTTATTTTTATCGGTTCTGTAAATGCAACTAACATACACACAATTAAAATTACAATCACTAAAAAAACAATACTTTGATACATGAAGCTCCCTCCATTTTAAATACATGATATATGCATGCTAAAAATATTGGTACAACTAAAGGAATTATCTCTTTTTTCCCATTTTTACTTTGTTTTATCAAATAGTATATATATAAGGGAATTGTAAAAATCATAGTTGAATAAACTACTTTAAATAAAAATTCCCAATCCGTTAAAGTAAATATAAATACCAGGACTTTTATATCTCCACCAGGAATGATCCTTGTTCTATATAAAAATAAATAAAGAAAAAAATAAAGTAAAATAGCTGCTACTATTTTACTTATTTCTTTATTAATTAAGGCTATAGTTATTCCTATAAATATTGATGGAAATATAAGTTTATCAGGTACTATTCTTTTTTTATAGTCATAGTAAGCAGCTATCCCTACAACTAAAATCAGTATAATCTTTATCATACTCTATATTCCTAATTAATTTGTGCCAAATGTGCTTGTAATTTCACTTGTAACATTAGTAAATACAGTACTGATTGCATTTCCTAAACCATCTGCTCCAGAAAATACTACAAGTCCAATAAATAATAGAAGTGCCGCTTCCTCTAGTCCTGGTCCTCCTTTTTGGTCCATTCTAACTTTACGCATTTTTGTAGTTTCAATTAACATTCTAATAGCTTGCATTTCTTTTTTCCTCCTTTAAATTTATTTTTTAAATATTGGATTATTTAATATTGAAATAATCATAGGTATTACAATTATAAGTATTACATTAATAACAAGCAAAGCAATTGATATACTGTTTAATTGAGCTTTTCTCTGTGTTTGTCTTTGCTGCTTTTGATTTTCCTGGTTCCTTATGAGTTCTAGTTGTTTTTTAAGTATCCGTATAGCTTTTCCTGACTCATCATATTGCATAAGTGCTAAGCAATAATTATCTATTTACTCCATTCCTATACGATCCATAAATTTTTTCAATATATCGTTTATATTTGTATTTACTTTATTACTTGTTAATTTTAATTTTTGCTCTAACTATTTCTATATGTAATGGATTATCACTTTTAATCCTATGACTAAGCATAGTAAATAATTCACTTTGATTAAAACCTTGCTCCAAAAACAGTATAGTACTTGCAATCAAAGAATCTAATTCTGTTTCTATTTCCTTATGCCTTTTTTTCTTTTTTCTATACACATACCATTCTATTAGTACCCATGCCATTACTGCAAATATTATAGGTTTCATCCAAGAAGTTTCAGCCTTCTTCATCATTAATAAAGCAAATAGTGAAAAAAGAATTTTTGCACTTGTATAGTTATTTTCATTTATTCCTAAATCCTTAAATTGCTCTCCTGCTTGAAATAATTTTAGTTTGATTTTTTCTCTATCATCTAATTTTTCTGTTATTTTTGAAAATATACTAAACACTTTCCCACTTACTTGTTTTTTATTTGTTTTTCTTCTTTTGTCAATGTTTTTGATGTTTTTTATCTTTGAGCTAGTCTTTCTTATAAACCTATAAATATTTCAATATATATCCAAGCTATACTCCCTATTGCAGTTATCAAAAATAGAATCTTATATTTTTCTATAACTTTTTCCCTCCTTTACTGACTATCGTTATATGAAATAGATTTTAATGTCATTTTTATTGAAACTATTGTTAGTATAATAATTATGTCTACTGTTACTTGTCCAAAAAAATTATGTGTAAGTATATAAAAGAGTTCTGGCTTTAATCTTTTTACTGTATATATTGAATTAATAAACATTACTAAAATTATTAAAGATGCTAATATACTACCACTATTTTCCGTTATCCTTTGCATATAGTTAGTTTGGTTATTATAACTTTTCTCTGCATAATCATCTATCACACCTTTTAATTTTGTTCCATTCTTAATATTTCCTTCTATATCATCAGCAAATTTTTCAAGAAGCGGATTGTCAAATCTACTTTTTAAAATTTCTATACACTCTTCAACGGTTTTCCCTTTTCTGTAGTTCTTTACAAACTCTTTAATATCTGTTTTTAAAGGTTTTTTTATTTTATTTATTGAAGTCTCTAATACATCAACTATATCATCAGCTGCCTCTAACATTTGAGACACTGTTAAAAAAAAATTTGGTAGATGCTTTCTGATACTTTTCCTTTTAAGTTCTACTTCAATTTTTAGTATTTCAAACGGAACTTGAAAAGCTATAAATGCAACAATGCCAGCCCCAATTGTTTGATTTAAAGCTATTCTGCTTTTCTGAAATGCAAAGAATGAAAAAATGACTGTTATTATTAGAAATATATATATATTTCTTATGCCTATTGCTCTTAGAAAAACAGATTCTTGTAACATTTTTTCAGTACTAGTGATATGTTTAGCGGTTTTTTTATTACCTCTTAACATTTTGTCCATTTGTCTTTGTACAGTATTTTCAATATATCTAGCATTTTCTTTTATCTTGTCTACTTTTATGTTGTCACTTTCGTCAAGTAGTAAATAAAATATATAACTTATTGATACTACTGCAATAGGTATTAAAACCATTTCCCAACTTATTTTTAGACCCTCCTCTCTTTAAGTTTTTTTCTTAGTTTAAGTTGTTCTTTAAATTCTTCACTTATACTTCCTTCCTTCCAGTAGAAATCATTATTCTTGTCTGTTCTAAGTCTGAATATGTAATTTAAACTAGGTTCTTCATTTTCTCTATCATATCCTCTAACCTCAGCTATATCTATAACTTTCTTATTAGATATATAAATAACAAAATCTATACTGTCACATACTTTTTTCATCAGTTGTGAATATGTCATGTTTGGATTAACAAGCGACATAAGAAATTGTGTTTGTTCAAGTCCACCTTTACAGCTGCTTCCATGAATGGTATATATAGCCTTGTAGCCCATATCAATTAATCTATATAACCACCACGCCTCTTTATCTCTAACTTCCCCAATAACAACATCCTTTCCAGCAAATCTTGTTGCTATCTTTGCAAATTCTGCCATATCATATGTTTTTCTATTATCTTCATCTGAAGCTTTTTTCCTTGTAACAAAATAAACACTATTTTTATTTTTATTCTTTAGTTCTGGCTCTTCCTGAATTATTATTGTTCTTCTCATTTTATCTTTAAGTCCTTGAAGTATATCTAATAAAGTTGTTTTTCCAGCTTCAGGCTCTCCAACTATTACTATAGTTGAATCTTCAACTATTTCTTTAAAAAATTTATATATTGAAGTAGTAAAAGTACCATTTCTTATTAAATCATCAGCTGTTAATTGTTTCTTGGGGAATAATCTAAGTGTAAAATACGGTTTTCTAACAACTTCACCTTTTCTAATAGGGCTTCCATATATCCCTGCATTTATTCTTATGTTATATACTGGATCATATCCATCCATGATACACTTATCTCTATTAAGCTTTTCACCTGTTCTTATAGATATATTCTTAATAAACTGTTCTAACTCTTCATCACTTTCAAATGATATATTAGTTAATATATCTTGTCCTTTGATTCTTTTTATCACTTCAAGATCTTCATTGGTTGATATTTCAGTAATTTTTTCATCACTTTCGATTAGTGGTTGTAGTCTTTCCCATCCTACCATGACATCAACAATTTTTTTCTTTATCTGCTCCTTTGGAAAACCTTGTGCTTTTACATTTTGACTTAGAAAATCATCTATAATATTTTCCAATACTTTTTTTTCCTTTTTCCCTGTCTGAATCTCATATATTATATTGCTATCTTTATTTTCTTCACTAACATATTCCTGTATTTCATCTATCAATTGATTTATAACATCTTTAGTTGAACTATTATCTCCCTTTTTAGTAAAATCACTTAATTTTCTATTATTTTTATTGTTATATGCAATTTCTTTAAAATTCATCTGAGACACTAAATACTCACCTTCTTTATCAACTTATCTAAAATTCCTGAACTTTCTTCTAACTCTTTATATTTAAAGAGTACATTTAATGCCTTTTCAACCTCTTGTATTTCTTTCTTAAATGTTTTACCTTTAAGACCTTTTGATAATATAAAAGGACGATATTTTTTGCTTCAAACACTATCTGTGGATTATACCTTATTTTTGCTATAGGTTCTTGTTCAAAAATTTCTTTTATGTTTTCATCTCTTTCCAGTTCTTCATATCCAACTGTCATATTCAACATTATTTCTGATCTATCTTTTATTCTTATATCTAAATCATTTTCAAAAAAATCCAGTTTCTCTTTTAGACTTTTAAGTGTTGATTCTGTTTCTCTTACTATCCAAATTATTTTTGTACTTTTTTCTATTGATGAATATGTAGAAGCAGCTTTGAAACTTCCTGTATCAATAATAACTAAATCAAATTCATCTTTTAATGCATCTATTATGTATCTATAATGACTAATAGTATAAGTACTTGTCTCTATCAAACTTTTTAACCCTGTGAGTATAAAAAAATTGTGATGCTTTGAGTTATATTGCTCTATATTTTTATAAATGCTTTCTTTATTAAAATTTTCTTCTTTAATATCTTCTAAAATCCCCTCAAGTCCTTTTGTTTCGTTGAAATTTAAATTAAGTGCTATATCTGGTTTTTCATCATTGAAATCCACTACTATAACTTTGGCTTTTTTATTTTTTATTGCTGCTAATAATCCTATATTAATTGCCAGTGTTGTTTTTCCTACCCCTCCTCCTCCAGGTGATGCTATAGTTACTACTTCTTTTTTTACATATACTTTTTTAACTGTTTTTTCTTCACTTGCTGTTGCTATTTCTTTATCTGCCTCAATAATCTTTTTCACTTCTTCTTTTACCGTATCTTCAAATAGTATTGATGGAATAAGTTCACCTTCTACATCCGTATCTGAAGCATCAAAATAGTCTCTAATCCCTTTCTCTCTTAAATATCTTATAAAGTTTGTATCATCTGGCTCCTTTAATATGTAAATTATTTTCATTTTTTTATTCATCTTTAATATTTCATCTACTAGCTCAAATTTTGAAAACGGTCCACTAAGTTTATCTATTATTAAAAGTACATCTGGGTCTTCAGTTGCCAATACATTAAAAAGCTCTTCTTGATATTCAATATCTCTGCAGAGTGTTTTTATTTGCTCTTTTTCTCCTTAAAACCGCATTTAGTGCTTCAACTCCAGTAGCAGTAATTAGTTTTCTCAATCTTATTGACCTCCTTTTCTAACTTTAACAGGAGTCTCTTTTTTGTCTCTATCTATTCCTAAAGCTTCATCTAAATTTAAAATTTTTCCTTCTGTATCTTGTTCTAAACTTCTTTCTGTCCATTTAATTAATTTAAACTTTACTTCGTTTTCATTTCCTTGTAGTGTTGCAATATTTAAAGCCATTTCCTGACTTGTTTTTAACTCTATTATATAAGGCCTTCTGCTTTCTTTATTAAACTTATCTTCCTTTATATTACTAAGCTCAACACCATCTTCATTAAGTACATTTTCTACTAAAACCCCCTCATATTTTATTACTCCTACATTTTCACCTGTATAAACAAGATCTGCTCTATCTCCCGGTCCTACTCCTCCATAAGCCATTAAGTTAGTGTATATTCGTACTCTTCTCTCTTCACCTTGATATTCACTATCTTTTTCTTTTTTAATCCTTTCTTTCCTAATTAATTCATCAGGATAAATATCAGAAGCAGCGTATTTACCAATTATTTCAGCTTTCTCTGTAATTGCTCCAGGAGAAATATTATCTATAGGCATTATATCTTCAGCTATCATATTTTCTTCTATTCTTTGGTCCACATCTATTTTTGATACTGCTCTTATATATTTTCCATATTTTATATTTACCTTATCTTTAGGAACTACAGCATTATATAGTCCATAAAGGCTAACTATAGCTAAAACTGCAGCTATTAAAACCTTGATTATTTTCTTTTTTCCTATTTTCTTTAGCATTTTTCTCCACCTACTTATTAATTTTCTAAATATATTATATTGCTTTTTTTGATATAAGTCAAATTTTGTTTTATGTTTGTAAAAATTATTTACAACAGTACATTATCCTATCAAAACATAGACTAAAAAGTAGAGAAGCTGAATACTCAACTCCTCTACTTTTTATCAATCTTTTTATTTATTTTATCTAGCTTTTCTTCTAATCTTTTTAACCTATGTTCATCACTATCCGTTGTTCTTATATATATTGGTTCAATGGTATTATTTAACGACTTATTTATGTTTTCTTCTGTGTTTACTATATTAATCTTGTTTCTTTCATTTATATTTTCAGTATTTTTATAAACTTTCTCTATATTTTCAGTATGATTAGCAGTATTAGTAATTTCTTCTTTATTATTTTTCTCTTTATTAACTATAGTTTCATTAATTTCCACTCTATTACTTTTAGTATTTGTTACATTATTTGCTTTAACATTGCTTGATTCTT
>NZ_ARZA01000057.1 GCF_000387765.1 Caldisalinibacter kiritimatiensis | reverse complement strand
CTATTCTTGAGGGCTAGCGCCCATTAAAATCTTTTAGATGCGAAACTTCTGCTTTTAAGCTATATAATAAAGTAAATATACCATTATAATGCATATAATAGTGTAAATTATTCACTAACATAAGTAGCAGATACTAAAATTACATATATGAAGATTTATTATAGAAGTTAGGAAGGATAAATATAAGTAGCTATTGAACTATAAACTTAAATAAGTAGATAAAAAAGTGTCAAAAAAAGGGAGGTGTCTATATGCACTTTATAGGAATAGATTTAGCTTGGACGTATAAAAATGAAACAGGTATATGTGTAATTGATGAAAAAGGTGATATTGTATTTTGTGAGTCTAAAGTTTATACAGATAATGAAATAGCTATTTTAATAGGAAAATTTGCAAAAAAAGGAGTACTTGTAGCTATAGATGCTCCATTAATAGTGAACAATGAAGAAGGTTCTCGTCTTTGTGATAGATTAATCATGAAAGACAGAATAAAAGGTAAAAGATTATCTGTATTTACAGCGAATCGGAGCTATTTGTTAAAAATATATGGCTCTATAAGAGGTGAAGCGTTAGTATCAGAAATAAGAAAAAAAAATAAAAGCTTTATAATAACATCAGATTTTAGAAGCAATAAACATATAATATTTGAAACCTTTCCAACAGGAATATGTTTAGGATTGTTTTCTGATATATATCCAATTAAATATAAAAGAAAAGCTAAAATACCTTTAAAGAAAACAAAAGAAGAAATGTTAAGATTATTAAGTAGATTAGGAGAATTAGAACAAGACAAAATAAAAGTAAATAATATAAAAAGCTACTTTAATCCTAATATTAACCTAACTTCTTACACAGGTAGTAAACTAAAGCATTTGGAAGATAAAGTGGATGCTTTTTTGTGTTCATATTGTGCTTATTGGTGCTATAAAAAAGGAAAAGTTAAATTGTATGGTGATGATAAAGATGGTTTTATATTAATTCCAGTTAACTAAATAGAGAAAGGAGTGAGTAAATGATATTAAAATTATCAAAACATGAAAAAGAAATGTTAATTAGTGAAATACAGAAATTTTTTTATGAAGAACATGATAAAGAAATTGGTATTATAGCAGCTGAAAAAGTTTTAGATTTTTTCTTAGAGAATTTAGGTAGTGTTGTTTATAATAAAGCATTAGATAATGCTAAAATATGGTTTGAAAGCAAAATGGAAGATATAGAATTTGATTATGATTTACTGTATAAGGATGTAAATAAATTATAATATATAATAATGTAGATTCTAGAAACTAAAGCAATCTAAAAAACATTATTAAGAAATAGTACATACACATTATTTATAAAGTGTAAGAATAGGAAGTTTATACCTTAACATAGACTTAACAAACCATTAACAGACGCTAAACACATTATAAGATACGAATTGCTATAATTTACATGTACTCGAAATAATAAAAAATTCAAATGAAAGGGGACAAAGCATGAGATTCTTAACAAAATCAAAACTTCTTATTTTAGTAGCTGTATTAGTACTTTCAATGTCGGTGTTTGCTGCATGTAGTCAAGATACAAATACTGATGCAAACACTAGCGAATCAAATCAAAGTGAAGAGAAAGCAAGTGAAACTAAGAATGAATTAGAGGGTAATATTGTTATAGCAGGTTCGACTTCAGTAACTCCAACTGCAGAAAAAGTTGCAGATGCATTCATGGAAAGACATCCAAATGTAAAAATACAAGTGCAAGGTATAGGTTCTTCAGCAGGAGTTAAAGCTGCTCATGAAGGTGCTTGTGACATCGGAATGGCTTCACGTAACTTAAAAGCAAAAGAAGAAGAATGGGGATTAACTAAGCACGTAATTGCATACGATGGTATTGCAGTTATAGTTCATCCAAACAACAAAGTTGGAGATTTAACAAAAGAGCAAGTACAAAAAATATTCAAAGGCGAAATTAAAAATTGGAAAGAAGTAGGCGGAGAAGACCATGAGATTGTTGTAATTAGCCGTGAGTCTGGTTCAGGAACAAGAGGAGCTTTCGAAGAAATAGTAGGATTAGAAGGCGAAGATAAGAGTTTAGTAAGAGAAGATGCATTAATAGCAGAAGGTAACGGAGCTGTAAGAGCTAACGTTTCTAAGAAAGAATATGCAATTGGGTACATATCTCTATCATACTTAAACGATAGCGTTAAAGGAGTAAAAATCAACGGAGTTGAACCAACAGTTGAAAACATCAAAGCTGAAAAATATCCAATTTACAGACCATTCTTAATGATAACAAACGGAGAAATGAACGAATTAGTTAAAGCTTACATGGATTTCATGTTTAGCAGCGAAGGACAAGAAATAGTAGCTGAAAAGTGTATACCTGTAAAATAATTGCGATAAATACGACAGATAACAATATAAAATGCGATATAAGAGTTATAGGCTCCACTTAAGGGTGGAGTCTGTACTCATGTTTATATAAATTTTTAACAATATTTAATAGATGCTTATAATAACTTAATATTTTATAGGTTAATGCCTATTTTGTTTGCTAGGAGGGATTTGAGTGAGAGCTAGCGATAGCGAAGTAGTAAAAAAAGAAGCAGATAATGAAATAATGTCGCAGAGCAAATCGAGAGTAATTGGTGAGAAGATTGTTGAATGGATATTCTTTATAAGTGCCAGCACGGCTATTATTTGTGTTGCTTTAATAACTTTTTTTATTTTTGTTCAAGGTAGTCCTGCGATATTTAAAATTGGTTTAAAGGACTTTATTTTAGGTATGGAGTGGCATCCATTACATGATACATTTGGGATATTTCCTATGATAGTTGGTTCTGTATATGCAACTTTTGGAGCTATTATTTTAGGGGTACCGATAGGAATTCTGACATCTGTTTTTATAGCAGAATTAGCTCCAGATTGGATGGTTAAAATTGTACGCCCAGCAGTTGAATTACTTGCAGGTATTCCGTCAGTTGTATATGGTTTCTTTGGCTTATTAGTTATTGTACCGATGATAAGTAAATATATAGGTGGAGCGGGTAATAGTTTATTAGCGGCGATTTTTATATTATCAGTAATGATACTACCAACTGTGGTTAGTATATCAGAAACATCTATAAGAGCTGTACCTAAAGAATATAAAGAAGGCTCGTTAGCTATGGGGGCATCTCATATCCAGACTATATTTAAAGTTATTTTACCAGCTGCAAAATCTGGTATATTAGCGGCAGTAGTTCTTGGAATAGGTAGAGCTATTGGAGAAACAATGGCAGTTATTCTAGTAGCAGGTAACTCACCGTTAATACCTAATCAGCTAACAGATAGTATACGTACAATGACAGCTGGTATCGCTATAGAGATGGGATATGCGTTCGGATTACATCAACAGGCACTATTCGGAATAGGTGTAATTTTATTTATTTTTATAATGGCTTTAAATATAATATTAAATGTAGTAACTGCTAAGGCAGGTGATCATTAATGAAAAAGAGAAAAATTACTGATTCTATTATTAAAGGTTTAATTTGGGTTTCCTCGTTTATAACAGTAGGTATATTAGCATGGATTTTATTATATGTTATAATTAATGGAATAGGTGAAATAAACTGGGAGTTCCTTACTACTGCACCAGTAGGAGAAGAAGGTGGTATTTTTCCAATGATTATTACTACCGTATACATGGTGTTGTTAACAGTAGTAATTTCTACTCCTATTGGTATATTTGCTGCGGTGTATTTAGTTGAATATGCTAAGCCAGGAAAAGTCGTTAGAATAATACGTTTTGCAACTGAAAGTTTGGCAGGTATACCTTCAATAATTTACGGATTATTTGGTTTTATTTTCTTTGTTACAAAATTAGAAATGAGTTGGTGTATATTAGCAGGTGCATTAACATTAAGTATAATGGTGTTACCTACAATTGTAAGAACAACAGAAGAAGCTTTAAAAGCTGTTCCAAATTCATATAGAGAGGGTAGTTTAGCTTTAGGTACATCTAAACTTCGTACTATTAGATTAGTTGTATTACCAAGTGCTTTGCCAGGAATATTAGCGGCAGTAATACTAAGTATTGGTAGGGTTGTAGGTGAAACAGCTGCAGTAATATTTACTGCAGGAATGGGAAGAGATATACCTACAAGCTTATTTGAGTCAGGAAGAACACTTTCTGTACATTTATACTTTTTAGCTAAAGAAGGACTTTCCTTTGAGAAAGCATACGCTACTGCAACTATACTTATTATAATTATTTTACTTATAAACTTTACTACTAATAAATTAGCAGCTAAATTTGACAAAACTAAGGCGTAGACAATAAAAGGGGTGAAAGTATGAGTGATGTTAAAATATCAATTAGAAATTTAGATTTATTTTATGGAGATTTTCAAGCATTAAAGAATATAAACATGGATATTATTGAAAAAAAAGTTACTGCTTTAATCGGACCATCTGGTTGTGGTAAGTCAACCTTCTTAAAAACACTTAATAGAATGAATGATTTAGTTGAAAATGTGAAAATAACTGGAGATGTTAAATTAGATGGAAAAGATGTTTATAGAAATATTGACGTTATAAAATTAAGAAAAAGAGTAGGAATGGTTTTTCAAAAGCCAAATCCTTTTCCAATGAGTATATATGATAATGTAGCATATGGACCTAGAACTCATGGTATAAAGAAAAAGTCTAAACTTGATGAAATAGTTGAGAAGAGTTTAAGAGGATCAGCTTTATGGGATGAGGTAAAAGACCGTTTGAAGAAAAATGCTTTAGGATTGTCAGGAGGACAACAACAAAGATTATGTATAGCTAGAGCTTTAGCTGTTGAGCCTGAAGTACTATTAATGGATGAGCCAACATCAGCTCTTGACCCTATTGCAACTGCTAGGATTGAGGACTTAGTTGAAGAATTAAAAGATAAGTATACAATAGTTATTGTTACACACTCAATGCAACAAGCTGGTAGAATTTCAGATAATACAGCTTTCTTCTTAATGGGAGAACTAATTGAGTTTGGTGAAACTGCTAAGATATTCTCAAATCCTGAAAATAAAAAGACAGAGGACTATATTACTGGTAGATTTGGTTAAAAAATAGTTGACATTTTATAGAAAAGATGCTTTAATATAGATTAAATATATTTTTATGACATAAGGGAATGAAAGGGTGGTAAAGGTGAGAGAAGCTTT
This sequence comes from Caldisalinibacter kiritimatiensis, assembly GCF_000387765.1. Classification (NCBI taxonomy): domain Bacteria; kingdom Bacillati; phylum Bacillota; class Tissierellia; order Tissierellales; family Thermohalobacteraceae; genus Caldisalinibacter; species Caldisalinibacter kiritimatiensis. The sequence continues at coordinate 888 of NZ_ARZA01000057.1, read as the reverse complement.
TGAACAGCAGTTAAAAGAATTGGAAAAATCACTTTTAAAGATGGGGGCTATGGTTGAGGATGCTATTGACTTAGCATTGAAAGCTTTAGTTAACCAAGACTTAGAAATGGCTGACAAAGTGATTGAATTAGATGATAAAATAGATATTATTGAAGTTCAGATAGAACAAAAGTGTTTAGAGTTAATAGCACTACAGCAGCCAAAGGCAATAGACTTAAGAAGAATAAGTACAGTATTAAAGATAATTACTGATTTAGAAAGAATAGGAGACCATGGCGTTAACATTGCAAATATAACTAAAAAAATAGGGAAAGAAAAGTTTATAAAACCATTAATAGATATTCCTAAGATGGCGGATGTAGCTAGATCTATGGTTAAGAAAAGCCTAGATAGTTTTGTTAACGAAGACTTAGAATTAGCTAACGAAGTAGCAGAAATGGATGACATTGTAGATGATATTTACGAAGATATTTATGTTGAACTTCTACAAATGTTGACTGAAGATAAAACAATCATGGAACAAGTAATGCATTTATTATTAATTGGAAGATATCTAGAGAGAATAGGTGACCATACTACAAATATATGCGAGAGAATTCATTACATGGTAACTGGTGAAAGAGTAGTATATTAGCTTAAACATCCCTATAAGTTTGATATAGGGATGTTATTATTTATACTTAATATATTTAGTTAAAACCGGTATTTTGACCGGTTTTTTTCTTTTATATGAAATATATACATAATAAAAAGCATATTTATTTAGTAATTACTTTGGCTTATAAAGTATTTTATTTAGTGAATTTTATAATAATTGGGGGATATAATTATGACTTATCAAAAATTTAACAGAGATAAGGTAATTTTTTTATTTATTTTTGTATTTTT
>NZ_ARZA01000056.1 GCF_000387765.1 Caldisalinibacter kiritimatiensis | reverse complement strand
CGTGAAGGTGGAAGAACTGTAGGTGCTGGTGTTGTAACTGAAATCATTGAGTAATTTAAAGAATAAAGATAGGCTAGGTCTTTTGGGCCTAGCCTTTTTAAAGGTGATATATTTCGATAAAAAATGAGTTGGTTGTTAGCTATTTGCTGTTAAGCTATTTCGTGTTGAAAACAGCAAATAGCCAACAGCCAAAGTTAATATAACCAAAACCATCAGTATTATATATACAAGTCTGGTTATACTATTTTAAGGTAGAACACTCATACCTAAATCTGTAATTTTTTATTGACATGCATTTTAAATTATGATAGTTTATATAAAGTAGTATATTTACGATTGGGTATTTATGTCCGAATATATAGATGCTTATCTAGTTAAACGGTCAGGAGGTGTTCAAGGATGAGAGTTCAAGTGAAATTAGCATGTACTGAATGTAAACAAAGGAACTATGATACAACTAAAAATAAGAGGACTAATCCAGATAGAATTGAGCTAAAAAAATACTGCAAATTCTGCAAGAAACATACACTTCATAAAGAAACTAAATAATTAGGTTAGAAAGTTAATTTGTTTGAATGTATATCTTGAATGAATACAAAATGTAAGGAAGTGAATTGATATGGTAGCTCAAACTGGTAAAAATAAAGGCGCTTTAGCTAAAGCTAAAACTTTCTTTAGAGGAGTTAAGGCTGAAATTAAAAAAGTAAATTGGCCAAATAAGAAGGAATTGGGTACTTACACTACTGTAGTTTTAGTTACTTGTGCGTTAGTTTCATTTGTAGTTTGGGTGCTTGATATCGGCATTCATGAACTACTAGAACTTATTTTAGGCTAATAATAGTATAAAAGGGAGGGAAGGACCTTAAGTGGTCCCCGAGATAAAATGACAGATAAGTCGAATAAAGCCAGATGGTATGTTATTCATACTTATTCAGGTCATGAAAACAAAGTGAAAGCTAATATAGAAAAGTTAGTGGAAAATAGAGCTATGCAGGACGTGATACACGAAGTTCAAGTCCCAACAGAAGAACATATAGAAAACAAGAATGGTAAAAAGAAAGTGAAAGAAAGAAAGATGTTTCCTGGATATGTATTGGTAAAAATGATAATGAATGATGAATCATGGTACTTAGTAAGGAATACTAGAGGTGTTACTAGTTTTGTAGGTCCTGGTTCTAAGCCGGTGCCTCTTACAGAAGAAGAAGTTAAAGCTCTAGGTGTACAGGAAGCATTACCTGATATTGATTTAGAAGAGCAAGATACTGTGAAGGTGATTTCTGGACCATTTGAAAACTTCATTGGAACTGTTGAAAGTATAAATACAGAAAAGCGTAAGGTTAAAGTGTTTGTTTCAATGTTCGGTCGAGAAACACTTGTAGAATTAGATTTTGAACAAGTAGAAAAACTATAATCTTGCTAGTTAAGCTAATAAGCTTTTTATAGATAATTTATTAGTTTTTTAGTGGGAGGGGTTTAACCCGCAAAACCACAATTTCATAAGGAGGTGTAACAGAAATGGCAAAAAAAGTAGCAGCTGTTGTAAAACTACAAATACCAGCTGGGAAAGCCACACCAGCACCACCAGTAGGTACAGCTTTAGGACCACATGGTGTTAATATAATGGGATTCTGTAAAGAATTCAATGCTAAAACAGCTGACCAAGCTGGTATGATAATTCCAGTTGTTTTAACAGTTTATGAAGATAGATCTTTCACTTTTATTACAAAAACTCCTCCAGTAGCTGTGTTGCTAAAGAAAGCAGCGGGTATTGATAAAGGCTCTGGAGAACCTAACAAAGACAAAGTGGCTACATTACAAAAAGACAAAGTAAGAGAAATAGCAGAGCTAAAGATGCCAGATTTAAATGCAAACACAATTGAAGCTGCCATGAGCATGATAGAAGGTACAGCAAGAAGTATGGGAATAGTTATAGAAGAGTAATTTTGTTAAATAAGTGGGAGGTCTTTATAAGCCGGTATTACCACAAAGGAGGTTAAAAAGAATGGCTAAAAGAGGTAAAAAGTATCAAGAGAGCTTAAAGAAAATAGATAAGTCTAAATTATATGACCCACAAGAAGCTGTTGAATTAGTAAAGGAGACAGCGAAAGCTAATTTTGACGAAACAATAGAATTATCAGTAAGACTTGGTGTTGACCCAAGACATGCTGACCAACAAGTTAGAGGAGCAGTAGTATTACCTCACGGAACAGGTAAAACTAGAAAAGTTTTAGTTTTTGCTAAAGGAGAAAAAGCTAAGGAAGCAGAAAACGCAGGTGCAGATTATGTTGGAGCAGAAGAATACGTAGCAAAGATTCAAAATGAAAACTGGTTTGACTTTGATGTAGTTGTTGCTACACCGGATATGATGAGTATAGTTGGAAGACTAGGTAGAATTTTAGGTCCTAAAGGATTAATGCCAAATCCAAAATCAGGAACAGTAACTTTTGATGTAGAAAAAGCAGTTGGAGAAATTAAAGCTGGTAAAGTAGAATATAGAGTTGATAAGCACGCTATTATTCACGTACCTATAGGAAAGAAATCATTCGAAGAAGAAAAGTTATTTGAAAACTTTAAAACAATTATGCAAGCTATAATAAAAGCTAAACCAGCTGCGGCAAAAGGAAAATACTTAAGAAGTGTTGTAATCTCAAGTACAATGGGGCCTGGTATAAAAGTAAATGCACAAAAAATGGCTGAGTAAAAAAAGTGTTGACAATATAAAATATTATTGTTACAATTATATTGTTGTAAAATTAAATACACTCAAACCGTAGACAGTTGGTACTCGTAAGAGTTTAAAATATGCCAACCGAGGTTGAGACGATGCTTTATTGATGCTTTATTTAAGAGTATAACGGTCTCTCTGTGTCTACGGAGAGGCCTTTTTATATATCTACGGTTTGTTGTGGTTAAGTGAACAGAGAATAGTTATGTATTAACTTAAAGTATAAGGCACTTGTTGCTAACAAGGAGGTGGAACCTGGATGAGCTCAGCACTAGAAAAGAAGAAACAGATTGTTTCTGAAATTAAAGAAAAAATTGATAATGCTCAATCTGTTGTTCTAGTTGATTACAGAGGTTTAAATGTTGAGGAAGTAACTGAGCTTAGAAAGAAATTTAGAGAAGCTGGTGTTGAGTATAAGGTATACAAAAACACCTTAATGAGATTTGCTTTCAAAGATGCTGGCTTAGAAGAGTTCAATGAATACTTAACAGGTCCTAATGCTGTTGCTTTTGGTTATGAAGACCCTGTGTCACCAGCAAAAGTAACACATGAATTTGCTAAAGAGCATGAAACTCTAGAAATTAAAGCTGGAGTTGTAGATGGTAAAGTGATTAGCTTAGAAGAAGTTAAATCTTTAGCTGAATTACCATCTAAAGAACAATTAATAGCTCAAGTACTAGGTGGATTAAACGGACCTATCTCAGGATTTGCTAATGTGCTTCAAGCTAACATTAGAAATCTTGCATATGCATTAAATGCTATTAAAGAAAAGAAAGAAGCAGAAGCTTAATTGAAACTTTAATTAGTAAAACTAGTAATGTGGAATAAAAAATAAAATACGGAGGGATGTAAAAATGGCAAGCGAAAAAGTTCAAAACTTAATTGAAGAAGTTAAAAATCTTACTGTTTTAGAATTATCAGAATTAGTTAAAGCTCTTGAAGAAGAATTTGGAGTAAGCGCTCAAGCGCCTGTAGCAATGGCAGCTATGCCAGCAGCTGGAGCAGCAGCAGGTGGAGCAGCTGAAGAAAAAACTGAGTTTGATGTAATATTAGCTGATGCTGGAAGCAGCAAAATTAAAGTTATCAAAGCTGTAAGAGGAATCACAGGATTAGGATTAAAAGAAGCTAAAGCATTAGTTGATGGAGCTCCAAGCCCAGTTAAAGAAGGAGTATCAAAAGACGAAGCAGAAGAAATCAAGTCTCAATTAGAAGAAGCAGGAGCAACTGTAGAACTTAAATAATTTAACATATAAAATAAAAAGCACTCTGGGGAAACCCAGAGTAGCTTTTTATTATCTAAAAATAATGCAATCAGATTCTATGCTTTGTATTTTGTTTTATATTAGTAAAAAGCAATTGGAAATTTTAATTTTTTGCAATAATTATTATAACACATTAAATATAAAAAATCTATACAATATTTTAAAAGAAAGTATTTTTTTAGTAAGGCTTATATACATGAATTATGAAAAAGAATTTTATTTAGGAAAATTAATAAGCCCCAAAGCCTATAATAAGCTTGAATTTACTTGACATTTATATATCGTTATGATAGTATTATAAAATGCTTAGAAGTGAACTTGGCATAAAAATTGTATGGATTGTATGGAATTATATTGTATAAGTGCTAGAAAATATGGAAATAATATAATAGATATATGTTCATGAAAAATCTAACCAAAAGTATAAATGTTGCTTTTGGCTATTTTACTTTAAAAAGGGGTGAATTATATTGGCGCGTCCTAAGCCTGTAACCTATGGAAAACGTGTCAGAATGAGTTATGCCACTATTGACGAAGTACTAGAATTACCAGACTTAATTGAAGTACAAAAAAGGTCATATGATTGGTTTGTTGAAGAAGGCCTAAAAGAAGTATTTGAAGACATTTCTCCTATACAGGACTATACAGGTAATCTTATTTTGGAATTTGTAGATTATTCTGTGTCGGGTGAACCTAAGTATGATGTGGAGGAATGTAAAGAGCGTGATGTTACATATGCAGCTCCATTAAAAGTTAAAGTAAGATTAATAAACAAAGAAACAGGGGAAGTAAAAGAGCAAGAAGTATTTATGGGAGATTTCCCTCTTATGACAGAGAAGGGGACTTTCGTAATAAATGGGGCTGAAAGAGTTATAGTCAGCCAGCTAGTAAGGTCTCCCGGGGTTTATTATGTAGAGGAAATCGATAAAACAGGTAAGAGGTTGTATTCTTCTACAGTTATACCTAATAGAGGAGCTTGGCTAGAATATGAAAGTGATTCTAACGATATAGTTTCTGTAAGGGTAGATAGAACTAGAAAAGTGCCAGTTACGGTTTTACTAAGGGCTTTAGGCTATGAAACTAAAGCTGATATCTTACATTTAATAGGTGAAAATGAACAAATTTTAAAGACACTAGAGAAAGATAACACTAAAAACCAAGAAGAAGGATTATTAGAAATATACAAAAGACTGCGTCCGGGTGAACCACCTACGGTAGACAGTGCAAAAGCGTTATTAAATACATTGTTTTTTGATCCTAAGCGCTATGACTTAGCAAAAGTGGGAAGATATAAGTTTAACAAAAAGCTTGCACTAAGCAACAGAATTGTGAATACTATAGCTGCTGATAATATAGTACATCCAGAAACAGGTGAAATATTAGTAGAGAAAGATGAGAAAATCACTAGAGAAAAAGCATTTGAAATAGAAGCAGCGGGAATTAACACAGTTGATGTTTTAAGTGAAGACGACAAAGTTGTAAGAGTTGTAGGTAATCATTTTGTTGACGTAAGTGCTTTTGATTTACCGTTTTCATTAGAAGAGCTTGGTTTAAAAGAAAGAGTATACTATCCAGTAATGAAAGAATTAATAGATAAGCATGATGACTCAGAAGAATTAAAAGAAGCAGTTAAAGAGAGAATTAGAGAAATTTCACCTAAACATATTATAGTTTCTGATATTATAGCATCAATAAACTATGAATTTAATTTATTTTATGGGATTGGAAACACAGATGATATAGACCATCTAGGTAACAGAAGGCTACGTTCTGTAGGTGAGCTTCTTCAGAATCAAGTTAGAATAGGTTTATCTAGGATGGAAAGAGTAGTTAGAGAAAGAATGACTATTCAAGATATTGATGTAGCTACACCACAGGCATTAATAAACATCAGACCTGTTGCAGCATCTATAAAAGAATTCTTCGGTAGCAGTCAGCTATCACAATTTATGGATCAAACTAACCCGTTATCAGAGTTAACACATAAGAGAAGGATGTCTGCGTTAGGACCTGGAGGGCTTAGTAGAGATAGAGCTGGATTCGAGGTTAGGGACGTACACCATTCACACTATGGGAGAATGTGTCCTATCGAAACACCAGAGGGTCCAAATATCGGGTTGATTACTTCGCTAACTACTTATGCTAGGATTAATGAATATGGGTTCTTAGAAGCACCATACAGAAAGGTTGATAAGGAAAGAGGCGTTGTTACTGATGAAATAGAATATATAACTGCGGATGTAGAAGATCAATACGTAATAGCACAAGCTAATGAGCCGTTAGATGAAGAGGGAAGATTTATAAATAAAAGAGTTGTAGCCAGAGGAATTAACGGTGTAACAGACATTGTACCAAGAGAAGAAGTAGACTTTATGGACGTATCACCAAAGCAAATCATTTCGGTTGGTACTTCTATGATACCATTCTTAGAAAATGACGACGCCAACAGAGCTCTGATGGGTGCGAACATGCAGCGTCAGGCTGTACCATTGTTAAAGACAGAAGCACCTGTTATTGGTACGGGTATGGAATACAGAGCTGCTAAGGACTCGGGAGTAGTAGTTGTTGCTAAACATAGTGGTGTAGTTAAGAGAGTTACAGCATCTGAAATCCTAATCAAAAGAGATGAAGATGGAAGAGTAGATAGATATAACTTACTTAAATTCAAGCGTTCAAATCAAGGTACATGTATAAACCAAAGACCAATAGTTAAAACAGGTGAGAAGATACAAAAAGGACAAATTATAGCTGATGGTCCATCTACAGATCAAGGTGAAGCAGCTCTTGGTAAGAACCTTCTGATAGGTTTTATGACATGGGAAGGTTATAACTATGAGGATGCGATATTGATTAATGAAAGATTAGTTAAAGATGATGTATTAACTTCAGTACACATAGAAGAGTATGAAGCAGATGCAAGGGATACTAAGCTTGGACCAGAAGAGATTACTAGAGATATACCTAACGTAGGAGAAGATGCATTAAAAGACCTAGATGAAAGAGGAATAATAAGAATAGGAGCAGAGGTTAAGGCTAATGACATTCTTGTAGGTAAAGTAACTCCAAAGGGTGAAACTGAATTAACTGCAGAAGAAAGATTACTTAGAGCTATATTTGGAGAAAAAGCTAGAGAAGTTAGGGATACTTCCTTAAGAGTACCACATGGTGAAACGGGTATAGTTGTAGATGTTAAAGTGTTTACAAGAGAAAATGGCGACGAATTGCCACCAGGAGTTAATCAGCTAGTGAGAGTATATATAGCTACTAAGCGTAAGATTAATGTCGGAGATAAGATGTGTGGTAGACATGGTAATAAAGGTGTTATTTCTAGAATTTTACCTGAAGAGGATATGCCATTCTTACCAGATGGTACACCACTAGATGTAGTATTAAATCCACTAGGGGTACCTTCACGTATGAATATTGGTCAGGTACTTGAAGTGCATTTAGGAATGGCGGCTAAGGCTTTAGGTTGGCATGTTGCAACACCTGTGTTTGATGGTGCAACTGAGGAAGATATACGTGAAGCATTAAGTAAAGCGGGATTACCTGAAGATGGTAAAATACAGCTTAGAGATGGTAGATCGGGAGAATATTTTGATAATCCAGTAACAGTAGGATACATGTATATGCTAAAACTTCATCACTTGGTAGATGATAAGATACATGCAAGATCTACAGGACCTTATTCACTTGTTACTCAACAACCTCTTGGAGGTAAGGCACAGTTTGGTGGACAAAGATTTGGTGAGATGGAAGTTTGGGCATTAGAAGCATATGGTGCTGCTCATACACTTCAAGAAATATTAACAGTTAAATCTGACGACGTTGTAGGTCGTGTAAAAGCATATGAAGCAATAGTGAAAAATGAAAACATACCTGAGCCAGGTGTGCCAGAATCATTCAAAGTATTAATTAAAGAATTGCAAAGTTTAGCGTTGGATGTAAAGGTGTTGTCTGAAGAAGAAAAAGAAATTGAAATAAAGGAATCTGTAGATGAAGAGGTAAGTGATTTAGACATACAATTAGGAGATAACGAAAAAGAATCAGACAATAACGATTAATGTTAAATAGTAATTTTCTTTCTGTAGAATTAAAACAAAACTATTCTAAAAAGAAGGGAGAGAAAACCCTTTGCTTGAATTTAACAACTTTGATTCAATAAGAATTGGATTAGCTTCTCCGGAGAAGATTAGACAGTGGTCGAGAGGAGAAGTTAAGAAACCAGAAACAATTAATTATAGAACTTTAAAACCAGAAAAGGAAGGTCTTTTCTGTGAGAAAATATTCGGACCTACTAAAGACTGGGAATGTCATTGTGGTAAATATAAAAGAGTAAGATATAAAGGTGTAGTTTGTGACAGATGTGGTGTTGAAGTAACAAAGTCAAAGGTGAGAAGGGAAAGAATGGGACATATTGAATTAGCTGCACCTGTTTCCCACATTTGGTATTTTAAAGGTATACCAAGTAGAATGGGACTGATATTAGATATGTCCCCTAGAGCCCTTGAAAAAGTACTTTATTTTGCATCATATATAGTAATAGACCCAGGTGATACTTCACTTTCTTCAAAACAGCTTTTAAGTGAGGGTGAATATAGAGAGTATAGAGAAAAGTATGGAAACAAATTCAAAGCAGGAATGGGAGCAGAAGCTGTTAAAGAAGTACTTAGAAAGATTGATTTAGATAAAGAAGCTAAAGAGCTAAGAATGCAGCTTAAAGAGAGTTCTGGACAGAAGAAAATTAGAATAATTAGAAGGTTAGAGGTTATTGAAGCTTTCAGAAAATCTGGAAACAAACCAGAATGGATGATTTTAGATGTAATTCCGGTTATACCACCAGATTTAAGACCTATGGTTCAATTAGATGGTGGTAGATTTGCTACATCTGACTTAAACGACTTATATAGGAGAGTTATAAACAGAAATAATAGACTTAAAAGGCTATTAGATTTAGGAGCACCAGACATTATAGTAAGAAATGAAAAAAGAATGCTTCAAGAAGCTGTAGATGCTTTAATAGATAATGGAAGAAGGGGAAGACCAGTAACAGGACCTGGTAATAGACCACTTAAATCACTATCCGATATGCTAAAAGGTAAGCAGGGTAGATTTAGACAGAACTTACTTGGTAAGAGGGTTGACTATTCAGGACGTTCTGTTATAGTTGTAGGACCAGAATTGAAGTTCTATCAATGTGGTCTTCCTAAGAAAATGGCATTAGAGTTGTTTAAGCCGTTTGTAATGAAGAGACTTGTTAATGAAGGTTATGCTCATAATATTAAGAGTGCTAAAAGAATGGTGGAAAGAGCAGAACCGCAGGTTTGGGATGTATTAGAATCAGTTATAAAAGAGCACACAGTACTATTAAACCGTGCTCCAACCCTACACAGACTAGGTATTCAGGCTTTTGAACCGGTATTAGTGGAAGGGAAAGCTATAAAACTACATCCATTAGTTTGTACGGCTTACAATGCAGACTTTGACGGAGACCAAATGGCTGTGCACGTTCCGTTATCGTCTGAAGCACAAGCGGAATCTAGATTCTTAATGTTATCAGTTAATAATATATTAGCTCCGAAAGACGGAAGCCCTATTACAACGCCTACACAGGATATGGTATTAGGTAGTTATTACTTAACTATAGAAGTGCCTGGTGAAAAAGGCGAAGGTATGATATTCAAAGATTACGAAGAAATGCTAATGGCTTACTATAATGGAGATGTAAGCTTACATGCTAAGGTGAAAGTTAGAAGAAGACTAGATGAAAATGATAAAGGGAAACTTGTTGAAAGTACAGTGGGAAGGTTTATATTTAATGAAAACATACCGCAAGATTTAGGTTTTGTAGATAGAACAAAGGATAAATACTCTTTGGAAGTAGATACATTAGTAGACAAGAAAATGCTGGGTAAAATTATAGACAAATGCTTTAGAAGACATGGAAATACTACTACAGCGATTGTATTAGACCATATTAAATCAATGGGCTTCCATTATTCGACTGTTGGAGCAATTACAATTAGTGTTGATGATATTGATATACCAGATGAGAAGGAAAAGTTAATTTCAGAAGCTGAAGAAGTTGTAGATAGATATGAAAAAGCTTATAGAAGAGGTCTAATATCTGATGAAGAAAGATATGAAAAAGTTATAGACGTGTGGAGTGACACAACTGAAAAAGTAACAGATGCATTAATGGACAATTTAGATAGATTAAATAGCTTGTTCATTATGTCACACTCTGGAGCGAGAGGTAGTAGAAACCAGATTAAGCAGTTAGCAGGCATGAGAGGACTTATGGCCAATGCTTCAGGTAGAACAGTTGAAATTCCCGTTAAGTCTAACTTTAGAGAGGGTCTGTCAGTACTTGAGTTCTTCATTTCAACTCATGGTGCTAGAAAAGGATTGGCGGATACAGCACTAAGAACTGCAGACTCAGGATACTTAACTAGAAGGTTGGTTGATGTAAGTCAAGATGTTATTGTTAGAGAAGAAGACTGTGGTACAGACCAAGGTATTGTAGCTACTGCTTTTAAAGATGGGAAAGAAGTTATAGAAAAACTATGGGATAGAATTGTAGGAAGATATGCTTTAGAAGACGTAGTAGACCCTAACACTAGTGAAGTGATAGTACAAGAAGGCGATTTAATTACAGAAGATATTGCTGACAAGATAGTAGAAGTTGGAATTAAAGAGGTTAAAATTAGGTCGGTATTATCTTGTAAGACTAAGCATGGGGTATGTGCTAAATGTTACGGTAGAAACTTAGCTACAGGAGAAAAAGTTAATGTAGGTGAAGCTGTTGGTATAATAGCTGCACAATCTATAGGTGAACCTGGTACTCAGCTTACAATGCGTACATTCCATACAGGTGGTATAGCAGGAGCAGATATTACTCAAGGTTTACCTAGGGTAGAAGAGCTATTTGAGGCTAGAAAGCCTAAGGGACTAGCTGTTATTACTGAAATTTCAGGAACAATAGCAATAAATGAAACAAGAAAGAAACGTGAAGTAGTAGTAACAGGAGAAGATGGAGAAGTCAAGACATACAATATTCCATATGGCTCTAGATTAAAAGTAAAACCAGGAATGTATGTTGAGGCTGGAGATGAATTAACAGATGGTTCGGTAAATCCACATGATATATTAAAAATAAAAGGAATAACAGGAGTTCAAGCTTACTTAGTGAAAGAAGTTCAAAAAGTTTATAGAATGCAAGGTGTTGATATCAACGATAAACACATTGAAATTATAGTAAGACAAATGTTAAACAAAGTTAAGATAGAGGATGCAGGTGACACTGACCTTCTACCAGGAGGATTGGTAAATATATTTGAATTCGAGGAAGAGAATAGAAAAGTAGAAGAGATAGGTGGGAAGCCTGCTATTGGAAGAAGGGTATTACTTGGTATAACTAAAGCTTCATTAGCTACTGAGTCCTTCTTATCGGCTGCATCATTCCAGGAAACAACAAGAGTTTTAACTGATGCAGCAATCAAAGGAAAAGAAGATAAATTGTTAGGATTAAAAGAAAATGTTATAATAGGTAAGTTAATACCAGCAGGTACTGGTATGAGAAGATATAAAAACATAGCGATTAATACTATTGAAGATGAAGATACAAAAGAAGAAGTACAAGAATAAAAAATTATAATTGTTGACAGTATTTTATATTAATGCTAAAATAAATTAGTGTGTGTAAAAGTGCTTAGTTGACTTTTTAAATATCAAGGAAGATTATGTGGCTTCACCACATAATCTTCTAGATATTTTAAAAAGGAGGAGACTAAATATGATAGAAGAATTAAGTAGTTCTAAAAAAGTTGTTGGCACAAAACAAACAAAAAGAGCTATACAAAGTGATGAAGTCAAAGTTGTGTTTGTTGCCAAAGATGCAGATGCTCAAGTTGTCAATGATGTTATAGAGACATGTGAGCAAAAAGGTATTGAGTTAGTATATGTAGACAGCAAAATGGGACTTGGCAAAGCATGTGGAATTGATGTAAGTGCAGCGTCAGCTGCCGTATTGAAATAAGGTTTAAAATTTTGGAAGGAGGTGCCTTAATGCCAACAATTAACCAGTTAGTAAGAAAGGGAAGAAAGAAAGTAACTAAAAAATCTAAATCTCCTGCGTTAAATGTGGGATACAACTCATTAAAAAAGAAAGCTACTAAGTTGAGTTCACCACAAAGAAGAGGTGTATGTACAGCTGTAAAAACTGTTACACCTAAGAAGCCGAACTCAGCGTTAAGAAAGATTGCCAGGGTAAGACTTACAAATGGTGTTGAAGTTACTGCATATATCCCTGGTATAGGACATAACCTGCAAGAACACAGTGTTGTTCTTATCAGAGGAGGAAGGGTTAAGGACTTACCTGGTGTTAGATACCACATTGTAAGAGGTACATTAGATACTGCAGGAGTTGAAAACAGAAAACAAGGTAGATCTAAGTATGGTACTAAAAAACCTAAAAAATAACACGGTACATTAGTGCGGAGTGCAACAAGTTCTGACAGGCTGATGCCTTAATATAGATATGCATTTTGCGCACGACGGCAATGTCTAACATTGTCGAGTACCTATGAATTAATCTTAGTTTATTAAGGAGGGAAGCGAAGTGCCAAGAAAAGGAAATATTCCGAAGAGAGATGTAATGGAAGACCCAATTTATAAAGATAAAGTTGTAACAAAGCTTATAAATCAAGTTATGCAAGATGGGAAAAAAGGTCTAGCTCAAAGAATAGTTTATGATGCTTTTGAAATAGTAGGAGAGAAAACAGGAGAAGAGCCATTAGATGTATTCAAAAAAGCATTAGAAAATATTATGCCGCTTTTAGAAGTGAAAGCGAGACGTGTTGGTGGGGCGACTTACCAAGTTCCAGTTGAAGTTAGACCTGAAAGAAGACAAACTTTAGGTATTAGATGGTTAGTTGGCTATTCAAGAGCTAGAGGCGAAAGAACTATGAAAGAAAGACTAGCTAAAGAAATTATGGATGCTGCAAACAATACTGGGGCAAGTGTTAAGAAAAAAGAAGATACTCATAAAATGGCTGAAGCTAACAAAGCTTTTGCTCATTATAGATGGTAATCTGTGTAGAATGGTGAAAATGAATGTTTAATATTGATAAGTATGGGAAGAATATCTATTGTGATGTAGGACCCAGCAGCAGAGAGGAGGAATAATATGCCTAGAAAGATTTCATTGAAGAAAACTAGGAATATTGGTATAATGGCGCATATAGACGCAGGTAAAACTACTACTACAGAGAGAATTTTGTTCTACACAGGTAGAATTCATAAAATAGGAGAAACTCATGAAGGTGCTTCACAAATGGACTGGATGGAGCAGGAGCAAGAAAGAGGTATTACTATCACTTCTGCTGCTACAACATGCTTCTGGAAAGATCACAGAATTAACATAATAGATACGCCAGGGCACGTGGATTTCACTGTTGAAGTTGAAAGATCGTTACGTGTACTTGATGGTTCAGTTGCAATATTTGATGCTAAAAATGGTGTTGAGCCTCAATCAGAAACAGTTTGGCGTCAAGCTGATAAGTACAACGTACCAAGAATTTGTTTTGTAAACAAAATGGATAAAATGGGAGCTAACTTCTACCATGCAGTTGATACTATGGTAGAAAGATTAAAAGCAAATGTAGCTCCACTTCAACTTCCGATAGGAGCAGAAGATGATTTTGTTGGTATTGTAGACTTGGTTGAAATGAATGCTAGAATATATAAAGATGACTTAGGTAAAGAGATAGAAGTTACAGATATTCCAGCTGAACTACAAGATGAGGCTGAAGAGTATAGAGAAAAGTTATTAGAAGCTGTTTCGGAATCTGATGAAGAATTAATGATGAAATATCTTGAAGGTGAAGAGATAACAGCTGAAGAATTGAAAGATGCAATAAGAAAGGCTACAATTGACAATGTTATTGTACCTGTGCTTTGTGGTTCTGCATACAAGAACAAAGGGGTACAAATGCTAATAGATGCAATAGTAGATTATCTACCATCACCTGTAGATGTTCCAGCAATCAAAGGTATGACTCCGGATTCTGAAGAAGAAGTAGAGAGACCATCATCAGATGATGAGCCATTCTCTGCGTTAGCATTCAAAATTATGACTGACCCATATGTAGGTAAGCTTACATTCTTCAGAGTTTATTCAGGAATTATGGAGTCTGGTTCTTATGTATTAAACTCAACTAAAAACAAGAGAGAAAGAGTTGGTCGTATCCTACAAATGCACGCTAACTCAAGAGAAGAAATCTCAGAAGTGTATGCTGGAGATATAGCGGCTGCAGTAGGGTTTAAGCAGACTACAACTGGAGATACATTATGTGATCCGGATAACCCTGTGATTTTAGAGTCGATGGAATTCCCTGAGCCGGTTATAGAGGTTGCTATTGAGCCTAAAACTAAAGCAGGGCAAGAAAAAATGGCAGTAGCTCTTCAAAAACTTGCTGAAGAGGACCCAACATTTAGAACTTATACTAATGAAGAAACTGGTCAGACAATAATAGCAGGTATGGGAGAGCTTCACTTAGAAATTATAGTTGACAGACTTCTAAGAGAATTCAAGGTTGAAGCTAATGTAGGTAAGCCTCAAGTTTCATATAAAGAGACTATTACTGGTACAGCAGATGTTGATGTTAAATACGCTAGACAATCAGGTGGTCGTGGTCAATACGGACACGTTAAGATTACTATGGAACCACTTGAAAGAGGAAAAGGATATGAATTCGTTAACAAGATTACTGGAGGAGTTATTCCAAAAGAATACATTCCATCAGTAGATGCTGGTGTTCAAGAGGCTTCACAAAACGGTATCGTAGCAGGATATCCAACTGTTGACTTCAAAGTAACTTTATATGATGGTTCTTACCATGAGGTTGACTCGAGTGAAATGGCGTTCAAGATTGCTGCATCAATGGCGTTTAAAGAAGCTGTACAAAAAGCTAACCCGGTAATACTTGAGCCATATATGAAAGTTGAGGTAGTTGTACCAGAGGAGTACATGGGTGATGTTATGGGTGACATCAACTCAAGAAGAGGTAGAATTGAAAGCTTTGAAGATAGAAATGGAGCTAAAGTAATTAATGGTTATGTGCCATTAAAAGAAATGTTTGGATATGCAACAGAATTACGATCTATGACTCAAGGGCGTGGAAACTACACAATGCAATTTGACCATTATGAACCAGTTCCAAAAAATATAGCTGATGAGATTATTGGCAAGTAATTTGCTTATTAATATATATTTAATTTAAAATAAAAAACAATATAGAGGAGGAAGAGAAATGGCAAAGGCAAAATTTGAAAGAACGAAGCCACATGTTAATATTGG
>NZ_ARZA01000055.1 GCF_000387765.1 Caldisalinibacter kiritimatiensis | reverse complement strand
ATTAAAGATACAATTGAATCGTTTTATAATACCCAGTATGATTCTTATTTAGAAATGAAATATAAGGATATAACACCTTACTTGGATATGAGTAAAATACAAAATCGCAATAAAGTAATTGCTCTAAAAACTCTAGCTATTCGTAGGAAGTACATTGATGAAAAAGGATATGGTTATGTAGAAAAAAGGCGTTTTCCATTAACATTTAACTATAAAAGTATAGATATAAAAAATGATTATGCCAAAGTGATATTAGAAATAAACCTAGATAAACAACAAGCTTATCCACCTTTCATCAGTTC